>JAYWHZ010000170.1:0-3265 GCA_043777395.1 Bacteroidota bacterium | reverse complement strand
CCAGTAGGTGCCATTGCTCAGATTTGTGATGGGTATGGTGGTGTTGCCCTTTTGTATCTCGATGGTTTGCAGGGTTTTGCCGAGTATATCCACAATGCTGATGGTGGTGTTGCGGTCTGTTTGCACTATTATTTGGTCGGTGGCAGGATTGGGATATACCCGCACTTGCTTGGCGATACAGTCGGCATCGAGTTGTCGTATGGGGCTCACAAAATCTACTTTGCCCGATACATCGATGCCCACCAAACGGCAGTAGCGATTGCCTTGGTGCGGCACAGTGCTGGTGTAGTGGGTTTGTCCCGATGCTACCCGTGCTTGGGTTTGCCATACTTCGCCGTTTGTAGATTGCTGCACTTGGTAGTAGTCCATATTGATTTCGTCGGATACCTGCCACTGCATCGTGGTGGTGCGGCAGTCGGTTTTGGCATCAAAACTCACCAAATTTACAGGCAAGGCTGCATAAGATACCAACTGCGACAATAAATTATTGGGTGCAGCAGGTATAACACACGAACTATTGACCGTACCATTGGCATTGAAAGTAATGGTGGTAACTTGTAGGTACATACCACCACCAATAGTTCCAAAATTACCAAGCGTTGTAATAAACTGAGCCACTCCCGTAACACAGGTGGTACTCGTGCCATTGGCATTGACGGTGCGGGTTACAGTCATATACGATGGCAGAGTTGCTGGTATTTCAGCAAGTCCATTGATAACCGTAAACCAAATGGGCGGTTGACCCGCGGCGGTGGTGATGCAGTAAGTGGTTGGGTTGAGTAAGTGCGAATTTGCATTTGCTCCACCATTCAAGGGATAAAAGCTTACTGCATTATTTTGCATATTAAAGTTGGTTGAAACATTAGAAAAAAGTGTTACCGAGGCTCCAGTCGTGAGGAGTGTTGTACCACATATCTGAGTTACTGGTGGTGGTGTTTGTGCGTTGGCACGGTGTGTGGTAGTAGTGGCTGCGATGAGCAGGCAGAGGCTTATAGCCCAGCAAAATGTGAATGTTTTTTTCATTTTTTTTGTTTTTTTGTTGTGTGAATAAGTGCAGGTTGATACTGTACATTACCAAACCATGGCACAAAACTCAAAATAAAAAATGAATAAAAAAAACGCCAAAGTCATTTTATGTTTGATAACCCCAAAATCGTGCGTGAAAAGTTTAAAAAAGATTTGCAAATCGATTGTTAGACCTTATGGGTCTAAATAGGTTCGGTTTAGATGACAAAACCCTACATACATTTATTTTAAAACCTTGCGTGCTTTGCCCTCGTATTTGTTGATGTCAATTTTCCAGGTGTTGTTTTCTTTTTTGAGGATATAAATTTGCTTGTTTATAGTTTGGTAAACTCTTTCGTGGATGTCTTTTTCTATATTTTTTAGCTCCAAATACCAATCTTCTTCGGTTTCGATGGTAACTTCGGTTTCGGTTTTTTTGAGGCACTTGGTATAAATAATCCGATACTTGGAGGGCGGCACATAATACCGTCGTTGGCTGCGTGTGGCTTCGGCAATATTGGCCAAAATCTCCAATCTTGCTGTGCCTTTTTCGGTATAAAACCCATTGAGCCGTTGGTGTATGCGTGGCATCTGTGTGGCACTGTCGGTTACGGGGCAAAATTTCAATAATACATCAAACTGCACTTCGTTGGCGTGGCGTATCAACGTATCGAAATAAAGTTGTTCGCTCTCGGTAAATATTTTTTGATTCATTTGAGTGTACTGCATAGATCCAAACCAAACGACCAAACCAAAACCGATGGCAATGGTTAATCTTCTAAAAGCATTTTTTGTTAATGATTTGGCTGGCTTTGGTTGGGCTGGGAGAGCCGTGGGTTGTTGTGTTGGTACGTCTATCTCGGTTGGTATTGGGTTTTTTTCTGGTTCTTCTTCTGGTTCTTCTGTTTCGCCTAAATTATTACCCGTTGCATATATCGGCTCTTGATTTTTTAGCTCAAAATCGACCCAACCTTGGTAGCCAATGTATCTACAAAGAATGTCTAAGGTTTGGTTTTTTGCATGGCGACTAATTTTTTTTGCTTCAATTATTCGGCTAATGGTTGAAGTGCTCAGGGTTTGCCCGCTACCCAATTTTTTTTTGATGTCTTCGATTATTGTTTCATAAAAATTTATCTTTCGGTTGTCATCAATTTGCCCAAATGCCTTACCAAAAGAACTGTATTTGTCCCATTCGGTGTCTAATTTTTTTTCAAACTCCTGATAAATAAGGTCGCAAAAAGGTTGTTTTGGCTTGTTTGTGTTCATTGTATATATTCAAATTGTGGTTTACAGCGTAGCGATGCCCATAGTTTCATTGATGGTTCATCGGGTCGATGGCGGCTTCGTGGTATTTGTCTTCCTTTAAAAAACAGATTTTTTCGCACAAATCACCTATTTCTAACCCCTCACACTCTATTTATGCCCCTCAATGTGGCAACCAATCCTCGTCAATTTGAATACTTTACTTTTAAAAGGGTCAAAACAGCACAAAGGTACTGATTTAATGTTAGTCTAATGTTAAATTTTAATTTTGAAATCAATTGGGTAATATAGCGAAGTTGGTTTGTTGTTTGGTTTTTGAGTGGTATAGGTTCTGTTTTTGGGTTTAGAATACAGATTATTGGCTTGTTTTAGAATCAATAAATTATATTTGCATCAAGTAAAAACTTTATAGAGTATGCAGCATGAAGCCGTTATTTCGCCTTTGACCCAAAAAGCCAACGTCAAACACATTAAAACGCTTTCTATTGACAAAGTAGTTGAGTGCTACCAATCAGATTTTGGGATAGATGTTTCTAATTATTTCAAACATGTAGAGGCATTAAATATTTATCAATGCAACGACACCGAATTAATGTTTTACTATCCGTTTTGTTTGGCTGGCGACGGCAATTTTTATGCCCAATTGTCTAAAAAATATCAAAACTATTATTCAAAATGGAAATGGGAACACACAATAGTAGCCAAATTTATTAAAGACACAGATAAAATTTTAGAAATTGGCTGCGGAAACGGCTATTTTTTGCAGAAATTTAAGCACACAAATACTCAAAATGTAGGTTTGGAACTCAACGACGATGCCGTAAAATTTGGCAAAACAATTGACGTAAAAATAATTAACCAAAGCATAGAAAAACACTCAACCCACAACGCCCAAACATACGATGTCGTTTGTGCTTTCCAACTTTTTGAACACATCAACGATGCGGGCAAGTTCATTGAGCAAACCATCAATTGCCTCAAAAAAGGCGGTTTGTTT
>JAYWHZ010000169.1:0-11411 GCA_043777395.1 Bacteroidota bacterium | reverse complement strand
AGTCTTAGCACACAAAATCCTTCAATTGGTCGAAAAAAATTAGAACTAATCCAACAAATAATCCTCCAATGCCATGCCTCGTGAGCCTTTTATCAACACAAAAGAATGCTCAAAATCCGATAATGGCTTGTACTTTTTTAAATCCGCCACAGATTCAAAAAAACGAATACGCTCACTTTCAATGCTTTGACCCATAAAATTAGCACCAATACAATAAACCTCATCAAAACCCAAACCCTCAATGTCATCAATCATAGCCCGATGCTCTTGACCAGCATAGTGGCCCAACTCAAACATATCGCCCACAATCAACACCTTATAATCTGCTACAATATGATGGGCAAAATTGTGAATAGCAGCATGCATACTGCTCGGATTGGCGTTATAACAATCTATAATCAACCGATTGCTGCCCTTTTCTAGATATTCCGAACGCTTGTTGCTTGGCAAATAACTGCTCAAAGCCTCATTGATTTTATCGTAAGGCACAGAAAAATAACGCCCAATACTCGCCGCCGACATCAAATTACAAAAATTATAAACCCCAATCAACTGCGTTTCCACCGTTGGGGCATGCAGCATGAGCCGATAGGTCGTGTCCCAACGAAAATGTACAAACAAACTCGAAGCCACCAAACGCCCAACGGTATCGGCGTTTTTATCCACACCATAAAGCATCTTGTTTTTGATGTGTTGGGTTTCGTGCATCAAAATAGCATCATCGGCATTAACAAAAATTAACCCTTTTCGCTCTGCTACAAATCTATAAATATCCGTTTCAGCTTTGATAATTTGCTCCATCGACCCAAAACCCTCCAAATGTTCCTTACCAATAGAAGTAACCAACGCCACATCAGGCTCTACAATCTGGCAAAGTTCCAACACCTCGTCGGGGTGATTGGCACCCATTTCAATCACCGCAAACTGATGGTGGGCATAGACAGAAAGCAAGGTCAGTGGCACACCAATGTGGTTGTTGAGGTTGCCTATCGTGGCTTGGGTAGCAAATTTGGTACTCAACACACACTTTAAGAGCTCTTTTGAAGTCGTTTTGCCATTTGAACCCGTTATACCAATAAATATAGTCGTATTTTTAAGTTGATTTCTGTGGTAATTGGCTAACTGTTGCAAGGTTTCAAGCACATTATCGACCAAAATACACGTTTTATCATCTATAAAGTAGTTGCTATCGTCCATAATAACCCAACAGGCTTGCATTTCAATGGCTTTTTGGGCAAAGACATTGCCGTTGAAGGTCTCGCCACGAAGTGCAAAAAAAAGACAATTGGGTGTTATTTTTCGACTATCGGTGGTTATATTTTGATGGCTTTCTATAAAATAATCGTAGAGTTGCAAAATGGTCATTGCTCCAAATATGAAGGTTAAGGTTTGACGTGAATTTTTAATTTTTTTAACAATAAAAAGCACCATCGTGTTGTGATGATGCTATATAGTTTCTATTTAAGGTAAAATAACAATGCAAACCGATGCACCTACTCTACCGTAACCGATTTGGCTAAGTTTCTGGGCTGGTCCACGTTGCACCCACGCATCACCGCAATGTGATACGAAAGCAACTGCAACGGAATGCTCGCTATCAAGGGAATAAGCGACTCCAAAGTATCGGGAATTTCAATAGTAAATTCAGATAGCTTTTTCACTTCAACGTCGCCTTCTGTTACGATAGAAATAATGCGACCCTTGCGAGATTTTACCTCTTGAACGTTGCTCACTATTTTTTCGTATTGTGAGCTGCTTTGCGGAGCGATAACGACCACAGGCATGTTGGCATCAATCAAAGCAATGGGTCCGTGTTTCATTTCGGCGGCTGGATAGCCTTCGGCATGGATATAAGAAATCTCTTTGAGTTTCAGCGCACCTTCCAAAGCCACCGGAAAATTGTAGCCTCTACCCAGATACAAAAAGTTGGTTGCATCGTGAAACTCATAGGCTATCTGCTTGACCAACTCGTTTGTTTTGTCTAATGTCTCTTGGATTTTTTGGGGAATGAGCTCCAATTCAGTTAAAAAATTGGCACAATCACGTTTTGAAACCCGACCTTTTTTGAAGCCAATCCATTGAGCCATCAGGCTCAAAACAGTTACCTGAGCCGTAAATGCTTTGGTCGAGGCGACGCCTATCTCAGGACCTGCATGGGTATAAGCACCGGCGTGTGTCTCTCGGGGAATTGATGAGCCTACCACGTTGCAGACACCAAGCACGATAGCACCTTTTTCTTTTGCCAACCGCAAAGCAGCAAGCGTATCGGCGGTTTCGCCCGATTGGGAAATGGCAATGACCACGTCGGTTTCGTAGATAACAGGGTTGCGGTATCGAAATTCGGAGGCATATTCGACTTCGACGGGTATGCGTGCAAAATCTTCTATGAGGTATTCGGCAACCAAGCCGGCGTGCCAGCTCGTGCCGCAGGCAATAATGATGATGCGCTTGGCATTGAGCAGAGCGTATTCATATTCAGACAAGCCACCAAGTTTGATAGAACCCGTTGCCGAATCGACTCTTCCACGCATCGAATCATAGACAGAGCGGGGTTGTTCGTAGATTTCTTTGAGCATAAAATGGTCGAAGCCATTTTTTTCAATCATCTCTAAGTGCATTTCGAGCTCTTGTATCTTGGCGGGTTTTACCTTTCCTTCGTAGATGTTTTTGACTATGAGTTCGTTTTGGTCATTGACACAGGCTATCTCGTCGTCGTTGAGATAGACCACTTTTTTGGTATATTCGATGATGGGCGAAGCATCGGAGGCAAAGAAATATTCGCCCTCGCCGATACCCACCACCAAAGGGCTTCCCTTTCGGGCGGCGATGAGTTTTTTGGGTTCGCTTTGGTGCAGCACCACGATGGCGTATGCTCCGTGAACTTCGTTGAGGGCAAGGCGAACGGCTTCTTCTAAGGCGACGTTTTCGGATATAAAAATATCTTCTATCAGGTGTGCAAGCACTTCGGTGTCGGTGTCGCTTGAAAATACGTGTCCACGGCTTTCGAGTTCTTTTTTGATAGAGGCATAGTTTTCAATGATGCCGTTATGCACGATGACCATATTTTTGGTTTTGCTGTAATGCGGGTGTGCATTGCGGTCGTTTGGTTCGCCGTGGGTTGCCCATCGGGTATGCCCTATTGCCACGTGTGAGCGAATATCAAACTGGTTGGTTATTTCTTCTAACTTGCTGACTTTTCCGGCGGTTTTATGGACTTCGAGTTCATTTTTTTGATTGATTAATGCAATGCCTGCACTGTCATAGCCTCGATATTCGAGCCGATAGAGTCCTTTGAAGATGATTGGAGATGCGTCTCGATGTCCAATGTATGCTACTATTCCACACATATTTTGTATAAAGATGGTATTAATATTGTTGAGATGTGATTAACTTTTATTTATTAATTCGTCTAATGTAGTTCTTTATTTGCTAATGGCATTAAAAAATAAAAAATTATTAGAATCGTGTTGTATTTTTATTGTTTTACTTTGGTGTAGGTCAGCAGGAGTTTTGGTTTGAGTTCATTGGTTGCTGTGGCTGCACTTCCGAGTGTACATCGGTTTGGGTTTGCTTTGGCTGATGCTATGCTGACAAACAGCCCGTAGTCGGGTTTGTTATCGTAGAGTACTTGTTGGAGGTAATTGGTGATATTCATTTTATATTGCACTTTTCGGGGTCGGAGTTCGGCACTTAAAAGTTGGTTTGAGCCACCAAAAAACGATGCGAAGGTATTTTTTTGCAAAGAGTCTATTTTGTATAATACCAAGCCCGTGCTTACACGGTCTGCACCCGGCACGGGATAGAAGCTCTGCGATTCGTCTATGAGGTTAAAGACCAGTTCGGCTTTGTTGATGGCTATGTTGTCGTTGAGTTTTAGGTTTCGGAGGTAAGGCATTTGGACTTTTATTTTTGTGCCAATCAGCCCGGTGATGTAGAGTTCGCCGTTTTGGGGGTTAATTTTGTTGAGGTTTTGGGCTACTTTGGCGTTGTTGGCGGTGTAGTTGTGTTCAAAATGGTTGATGCGAACGCAGGTGTTGCTAATGGGCAATACATATTTTTTGGCGGTGTCGCTTTTGGAGTAATAGAGTGTCAGGTTCGAGATGACGTTGAGCGACAGGTCGAGCATTGCACCCGAGTTGTGTTGTGTCGAAGCTGGCGTTGCTGTAACATAAATGCCTTTAAAAAAACTGATAAACACTTCATTATTTCTCAAATTACTGGGGCTTGTCAGCAGGAGTTGCCTGCCAAAATCGTCGTTGAGCCGCAGTCTCATTTGCCTTTGCACTTTTATGGTATCGAAGGTATTGTCGCCTTTGGGTTCATAAATTTTGTAGGCTGTGAGCGGTCTTGGTCTGTAATTGGGTATGTTGAGTATCGGATTTGGCTTTATGGATAGGTTTTGATTGGAATAATAGGTCGAATCTTTGTAGATGCTTTGATTCAGTTCAAACACTTTGAGACCAAAAGGCGTGATGGTATCGCCGTAGGCAAAACGGTCGTTATAGGCAAAGATGAGTACGGCAGAGTCCAGACGCAACGTGCTTGGGTCGCCAAAATTGACTTCGTTTTCGGGCAAACGCAGCTGTGTGTAGAACCCCGCAGTGCTTGTGCCGTAGATGTTGCTCACATTGACACCCAGATAGCTCCTCGATGGATAGAGACCCGTAACAGGGTCGTAGCCCGTTTGCAACGAATCTTCTTTGACCGTCGAGGTCAGTAAAGTCAGCGTATCGACGTAAGTGATTTCAGTATTTTTACCAAAGAGGTCGATGCCCAGCGTATTGTCTTCACTGCAAGCGTTGGTAGCTGCCAAAAGCACGATTGAGCAGGCAATCTGCCCAAAAAGACGGGTTTTTAAGGTCATTCGTTTTATAAATGATAGACAAGGCATTGAATTTTTAAACAATTATTTTTATAAATACTGAAAGTTGTGGTTGTGGTTGTGGTTTGCTCAAACAGTTTTTAGGCTAATTCGGGTTGTAAAGACAATATTTTGTGGTAAAAATCTTTGTATCCGCCTGCAAAATCGTCGAGTTCGCTGGCATCTAAAACGGGCTTATCTGTTTGGCTGATGGCAAACGCCACTTCGGGGCTGATGTCTTTGGTAGCTAACACCACGGCATCGGCATAGGCAATGGCTCCCAAATCCAAATCTCTGTTGCAGCCTTGGGCATACACGTCCAAATCGGATTTGCTAACGTCTTCATACAGAGCATCTTTAATAAAATTGGGACTCATCTCTTCGCTAAACTCTTGTTCATAGACGGAGTAAACCACTTTTGCGTTGCGGAATGCAGGATTATTTTGATATAATTTTTTAATATACAATGGCATCAAACTCGTCATCCAGCCGTTGCAATGCACCACGTCGGGCGCCCAACCCAGTTTGACGACGGTATCGAGAACGCCTTTGCAGAAAAAAATCATTTTCTCGTGGTTGTCTGCATAGAACTTGCCGTTTTGGTCGTGGGTTATGCCTTTTCTATTAAAATAATCTTCACTATCTAAGAAATAAACCTGCATTTTGGCTTCTGGCAATGTAGCCACTTTGATTACCAACGGGTTGTCATTGTCGCCAATGATAATGTTGATGCCCGACAAGCGTACCACTTCGTGAAGGCGGTGGCGGCGTTCGTTGATCAAACCGTGTCGGGGAATGAGAATACGTATCTCGATGCCTTGCTCTTGCATTGCAGCTGGGAGCTTACGCACCACATCTGCCAGTTCTGTCAATTTTATGTAGGGCTGCATTTGGTGTGCAACATACAATATACGTGTTTTACTCATACGTTTGATTTTGTATCTATAATGCAAAGTGTGAGTACAAAGATACACAAAGTATTTGATTTTTTTTGAATAAACAAACTTTGGTGCATTTAAACCCTCAAAACACCGTTGGATTATTGTACGATGCGTATCTGCTTATCGAAGGCAATGCCCGTAAAAATACCCAAACCACCTTTGACGTTCGATTTGATGGGCGAGGGCTGCCCAAACGGATTGCCATTAGACGAAATGGCGTTTTGTACCGATGTTGTGTAGTTAAAATGTTGGAGCGTCAGGTGATAAAACCAGATATGAACCGTGTCGCCCTTGGGAAACTGAAACGGACCGCCAACACGCACCGTGTCGTTGGTCGAAAAATCATCGGTTACTAAAAAATCTTGATTGGCAAACCCATCTCTTGGTGGTGTCTTGCTTTGGTTTCGGCGGTAGTCGGTGCTGTCATTGATAATAAGTCGATAATAATTTTTTTCAACGGGTTGGTCATAGATTTTAGAAAAAGCCAAAGCCAAGGCGGTATCTGGTCTAAAACGCCATTCCAAGCGGCTCAAATCTACTTTTCTCATGAGTTTGGTTTGCCCCACGAGCGTTCTGTTTTTTGAGTCTTTAATGTAGAGGTCAAACGTGCTGTTGTAGTCGGCAGGAACCAATGAAGTCGAGGCAAAGTTAAATAGTTTTTTGCTCTCGGGGTCTTGCTGGGGTGCAAACCGCAGGGTGTCCTTGATGCCGCTATGCGAAACCACGACCGTTGCCGAAGTGATGATGTTGTTCAAAAGGCTGTTGGGGTCGAGGGTCAAAAAACGCTCCGTCTGGGTCAGTGCCAAACGGTAGGGCTTGCCCACTTCCAAATAGCATTCCACAACCAATTCGGACTCGTAGGGCGGCAAAACCACTTCTATCTCTTTGGTCAGGGCATCGCAGCTGCTCAATAAACTGCTGGCAGACAACGCCAACAAAACTTGGTAAAAATAATTTGTTTTCATTTGTTTTTCGGTCTCGAAATCAACAAGGTTGGTTTGATTTAACAACACTTATGGCTTCTCCTTTTATCAAAACAATAAGTGTTTCATCTTTGTAAAACATTACGTTTAATTTTTTTTTACTTCGAACTTGTTTAAACTTCTGGTTATAAAAGGCAAAAATGGCTAATTTCTGAGATTCCGCATCAAGCCCGCAACCTCTAACCTGTAAAATGAGACTTATTCAAATTTATTAATCAAAATTAAAAAGTTTAAACAACCTCTTCATTAATAATTTAAATCCAACCAAAAAAAACACCCAAAACGCCTTTTGCATCTCAAAAATATCCTTAACTTTGACCCAAACTAAAAAAAACAAGATGCGTAGAATAAGAATCATACCCACCTTATTGCTCGAGGGCAGCGGCGGTCTGGTCAAAACCATTGGCTTCAAAAACCCCATCTATCTGGGCGACCCCATCAACACCGTCAAGATTTTTAATGAAAAAGAAGTCGATGAACTCGTTTTGTTAGACATCAACGCCACCAAAGAAAAACGCCCACCAAACATTCCCCAAATAATCGATATTGTTAGCGAGGCTTTTATGCCTGTGGGCTATGGCGGCGGCATCACCAAAGTGAGCGAAGTAACCGAACTGCTCATGCGAGGGGTCGAAAAAGTCATCATCAACTCAGCAGCCCAAGACCTTCGCCTGATAGAGCAATCGGCAAAGGCAGCGGGCAGCCAGAGCGTCGTGGTGTCTATCGATGTCAAAAAAAATATATTTGGTCAATATCGGGTGTTTACCCACAACGGCAAAGTTAATACAGGCAAAAACCCGATAGAATACGCCAAAATGATGGAAAATGCAGGCTCGGGCGAGCTCATCATCAACGCCATTGACCACGAAGGCAAGTATGTTGGCTACGATTTGGTGCTTCTCAAACTCATCTCTGCTGCTGTTGGCATTCCTATTGTAGCCAGCGGCGGGGCTTCGAGCGTTGCCGATTTCAGAAAAGCCGTTACACAAGGCGGAGCATCGGCGGTGGCGGCGGGTAGTTTTTTTGTGTTTCACGGGGCAAGCAAAGGCATTTTAATTAATTTTCCCAGTCAAGACATTTTAAAAAACGAGGTCTTCAATCAAATTTAAGCAAAAAAAATAGTCCACAACAACATATCGTAGGCTATTTTTTAGATTTATAACTTATTTTTTACTTTTTGATATACATCACTTCTTTGGCTGCTTTCACGATTTTGGCTACCGAAGGCAAATACATTTCTACCAAAGGCAACGAATAAGCCATTGGCGTATCGGCACCATTGACCCGCAAAACGGGAGCATCCAGATAGTCAAAAGCATCTTTCTGAACCCTAAAAGCCACTTCGGACGAGATAGACCCAAAGGGCCAACTTTCGTCAATGACCACCAGTCGGTTGGTTTTTTTGACCGAGTCGAGTATCGTTTTGGTGTCTAATGGTCTGATGGTTCGCAGGTCTATTACTTCGGCATCGATGCCTTCTTTTGCCAGTTCTTCGGCGGCGGCAAGGGTTATCTTCACCATTTTATTATAAGAAACGAGCGTTACATGCGTGCCTTTTCGTTTGATGTCAGCCACGCCAATGGGAATGGTATATTCGCCTTCGGGCACTTCGCCTTTGTCGCCATACATCTGCTCCGACTCCATAAAAATCACGGGGTCGTTGTCTCTGATAGCCGACTTCAAAAGCCCTTTGGCATCGGCAGGGTTGGAGGGTGAAATGACTTTGAGACCGGGGCAGTTGGCATACCAACTCTCGAAAACCTGCGAGTGCTGTGCTGCCAGCGTACCCGCCGAACCCGAAGCACCCCGAAACACGATGGGGCAACTAAATTGACCGCCCGACATCTGATGGATTTTGGCTGCCGTGTTGATGATTTGGTCTATGGCAACAAGCGAAAAATTGAAGGTCATAAACTCAATAATGGGTCGAAGTCCATTGATGGCTGCACCCACACCGATGCCCGTGAAGCCCAATTCGGCTATCGGCGTGTCTATAATTCGGGATTTGAGTTGTATGGTTTTTTTGTCGTCGCTGAGATAGTCGCCAATGATGCCTTTGGCGTTTGCAAAATTGGGTTTATCGACGCTAAACATATCCAGCATACCTTTTGATATTTTGTAGGCACCGTTGTATTCGGCGACTTCTTCGCCCATGAGAAACACCTTGTCATCCAGCAGCATTTCTTCTATCATGGCTTCACGTAGGGCTTCACGCATTTCAATTACTCTCATATACAAATGGATTATTGGTTAATGATTTTAGTTAGTATTGTAGCTTACAAAATTAGCAATAGTTTTTGTAGAGCGTTATTTTTTTATAAAATTTTGGTGTTTATCGATTTAAGATTGGTGGCTTAATCGAGTTTCAAAACGGCTAAAAATGCCGATTGAGGCACTTCGACCGAGCCGATTTGTCGCATGCGTTTTTTGCCTTCTTTTTGTTTTTCTAAGAGTTTTCTTTTTCTTGAAATGTCGCCGCCATAGCATTTGGCTGTAACGTCTTTTCTGATGGCTGAAATCGTTTCTCGGGCAATGACTTTGGCACCTATGGCGGCTTGTATCGCAACCACAAACTGCTGTCGAGGCAAGAGTTCTTTCAATTTCAAACACATTTTTTTGCCCAACTCGTAGGCTCTATCCGTGTGAATAAGCGACGAAAGGGCATCTATCTGGTCGCCGTTGAGCAATATATCCATCTTGACGAGTTTGGACTCTCGGTAGTCTATCGGGTGATAATCAAACGAAGCGTAGCCCCTTGAAACGGTTTTGAGTTTGTCATAAAAATCAAACACGACTTCTGCCATCGGCATCTCAAAATTCATTTCTACTCGGTCTGAGGTGAGGTATATCTGATTTTTTATGATGCCTCTTTTGTTGATACACAGCGACATGATAGCCCCTACATATTCGGATTTGGTAATGATTTGCGAAGCAATAAAAGGCTCTTCTATCCGTCCGATGTGAGAAGGGTCTGGGAGCTCTGAGGGGTTATTGACAATGCTTCTCTCTTCTTTGGTCGAATAGCAAAAGTAAGACACATTGGGAACGGTGGTGATAACGGTCATGTTGAACTCTCTTTCTAAGCGTTCTTGCACGATTTCCATGTGCAGCATACCCAAAAAACCGCATCGGAAACCAAAACCCAATGCCGACGACGATTCGGGTTCAAAAACGAGGCTTGCGTCGTTGAGTTGAAGGCGTTCCATGGCATCACGCAGGTCTTCGTAGTCTTCGGTATCGACGGGATAGATGCCTGCAAAAACCATTGGCTTGACCTCTTCGAAGCCCTTAATGCCTTGGCTACATGGGTGCTGAACGGTGGTGATGGTGTCGCCCACTTTTATTTCTCTCGAATCTTTGATGCCCGTGATGATATAGCCTACGTCGCCCGATTCGATTTTGTCTTTGGGTACCAAATCCATTTTCAAGATGCCCACTTCTTCGGCAATATATTCGGCACCGGTGTTAAAAAATCGGACTTTGTCGCCTTTTTTTAGCGTTCCATTAAAGGCTCTAAAATAAGCGATGACGCCCCTAAAATTGTTGTACAAGCTATCAAATATTAGACCTTGAAAAGGGGCTTGAAGGTCGCCTTTGGGTGCAGGAATTCGTTCTACGACGGCTTCTAATATTTCGGGTACGCCTTTGCCTGTTTTTCCGCTTGCCAGCAATATGTCTTCACGGTTGCAGCCCAAGAGTTCTACGATTTGGTCTTTGACTTCTTCGGGGTTGGCGGCGGGCAGGTCTATTTTATTAAGGATAGGGATTATTTCTAAGTTGTGGTCTAATGCCAAGTAGAGGTTAGAAATCGTTTGTGCTTGTATGCCTTGCGAGGCATCGACGATGAGCAAAGCCCCTTCGCACGAAGCAATAGAACGAGAGACTTCGTAGCTAAAATCGACGTGTCCCGGCGTGTCAATGAGGTTAAATGTATAGTCTTCGCCTTTGTAGAGGTAGCTCATCTGTATGGCGTGGCTTTTGATGGTGATGCCCCGCTCACGCTCGAGGTCCATGTCGTCGAGTGTTTGAGCCACGAGGTTTCGGGAAGAGACGGTGTTGGTGGTTTGGAGCAGGCGGTCGGCTAATGTACTTTTGCCGTGGTCTATGTGAGCGATGATACAAAAGTTGCGTATGTTTTTCATAATTGGTGTAAAAATACGCTTTTTAAAGGTATTTGAGTTAAATGGCTTAAATTAAACCTAAAATAGGCGGATTTGGTTTTGTTTTATTAGAAGTAATGTTTGGCTATGGGCAAAAAAAACTTGCCCTTTGATTATAAAGGGCAAGTTGGGTAATAAAAATTGTGTCGTTTCAGTATTTTTTTATTTATTTTGGCAATACCACAGCATCGATAGAGTGTATCAAGCCGTTTGATTGTGGTACGTCATAGACGGAGATGTTGGCGGTGTTGCCGCTTTCGTCCATCAACATGATATTTTTGGGACCGTTCATACTGAAGTTTAGTGTTCCACCGCTGACGGCTTTGAGGCTTGCTTTTCCGTTTCCTTTTTTGATGAGTTTTTCGAGTTCGGCGAAGTCGTATCTACCAGCCAAGACGTGGTAGGTCAGGATTTTGGTGAGGTTGCCTTTGTTTTCTGGTTTGAGTAGTGTTTCTACTGTTCCGGC
>JAYWHZ010000168.1:0-3276 GCA_043777395.1 Bacteroidota bacterium | reverse complement strand
GGCATCATCGATAGGCTTATCTGCTCTTGGGGTGGCAAAGCATTTTTATAAATTTTGAGCAGACCATTGGCTTGTTTGTAGGCATAAAACTGTTTCCACAACGCAAAGCCAACGATCGATAATTGTACTACATAGAGCAGTTTTTCCATTTAAATATTGTTTTATAATTTTGGTGTGATGCCCATACTATAAAACAAAAAACTCCACCTATCGGCACAGTCGTCGATTATTTTGGCAATGGGTTTGCCCGCTCCATGCCCTGCACTGATGCCGATGCGAATCAGTCTTGGGCTTGAGCCTTTGTAGTCGGTTTGCAGTGTTGCGGCATATTTAAACGAGTGTGCAGGCACCACACGGTCGTCGTGGTCGGAGGTCATAACCATCACGGCGGGGTAGTCTGTGTCTTTTTTGATGTTGTGAAGCGGCGAGTAGGCATATAGGTTTTCAAACGTTTTGAGGTTGTCGGTGCTTTTGCCGTACTCTACTGCCCAGCCCCAGCCGATGGTAAACTGATGGTAGCGGAGCATATCCAGCACGCCCACTTCGGGTATAGCCACCCGAAAGAGGTCGGGGCGTTGGTTGATGACCGCCGCCACGAGCAAGCCGCCGTTGGAGCCGCCGTTGAGTGCCAAATATTGGGGCGAGGTGTACTGGTTTTGGATTAGATATTGGGCTGCGGCGATGCAATCATTAAACACATTTTGCTTGTTTTGTAGCATACCTTGTTGATGCCATTGTTCGCCATATTCGCCGCCGCCCCGCAGGTTGGCGAGGACATAGACGCCGCCTTGCTCCAAGAAAAAGAGGTTGTTTGGGCTAAAAGTGGGTGTCAGGCTGATGTTAAAACCGCCGTAGCCGTAGAGCAACGTTGGGTTTTGACCGTTGAGGGTCAGGTTTTTTTTGTGTACTATAAATAGGGGAACTTTTGTGCCGTCGGCACTGGCAACAAACACCTGTTTGGTTTCGTAGTTCTCGGTGTCTATTTGTATTTCGGCTTTGCGAAAGAGGGTTGTTTTGCCTGTGGGTATGTCGTATTGGTAGATGGCGGTCGGGTAGGTAAAGGAGGTGAAGGTATAATAAAATGTTTGTTCATATTTCATGCTTCCAAAGCCCGACGCTGTGCCGATGGTTGGGAGTTGTATTTCTCGTTCGAGGCTGCCTTTGTAGTCATATTGATAGACTTTTGTGGAGGCATCTTTGAGGTAGGTCAGAAAAATTTTTTCGCCACCAGTCGAGGCATTTTCTATCGATTCTTTTTGTTGGGCGATGAGTGTTTTCCAATTTTTGGGTGTGTTATTTTTCAAATCTATCAATATTATTTTTTTGTTTGGTGCATCGATATTGGTTTGGACGATGAGTTTGTCGCCAATATTATTCAACACGGTGCTTTCGTTTTCAAATCCTTTGAGGAGCAGTTTGAAAGGTTCAGAATTTAGTTTTGCGGTCGGTTTGTAGTGTATTTCTGTTCCCGATGTGCCTTGACTGATGTACAGATAGAGATATTGTTCGTCTTCGCTTACGTCTATGGAGTGAAATCGTTTGGGGTTTTTTTGGTCTTCGTAGATGAGTTGGTCGTCTTTTTGTGGTGTTCCCAGTGTGTGATAATAGACTTTGTGGTTGTTGTTTTCGCCTTTGAGTTCGTTGCCTTGCTCGGGTTTGTCGTAGCGGCTATAATAAAATCCATTCTTACACCAGCTTGCTCCCGAAAACTTTGACCATTCGAGGGTGTCTTTGAGCCATTGCTTGGTTTCGATGTCCATGACCATGATGGTGGTCCAATCCGAACCCGATAGCGATTTGCTCAAAGCGATGTATCGGTTGTCTTTCGATATGCCAGCGACCGAAAACGAGGTCGTGCCTTCTTTTGAGTATCGGTTGGGGTCGAGAAAAACTGTCGGTTCGCCCTTTTCGCCCTTTTGGGTGTAGAGTACGGCTTGATTTTGTAAGCCATCATTTTTATAAAAGAAGAGATATTTACCAACATTAAACGGCGACGAATATTTGGCATAATCAAAAATGACGGTCAATCTTTTTTTGATTTGAGACCTAAACGCTATCTGGTTTAGGTAACTTTCGGTTGTCTTATTTTGGCTTTCGACCCAAAATTTGGTTTCGGGGGCGTTGTCGTCTTCCAGCCAACGGTAGGGGTCGGCAACGTCGATGCCAAAATAATTTTCTACAATACCCTCGCTTCTACTTTCAGGGTATTGCAGGGCTTGTGCTTGTGTAGTGGTATGAGACATAAACAATAAAAAGGTTGAAAATAAAACAGAGACGGCAGAGGTCAAGTTAAATGAATGGTGCATGGTTGTTTTAATGGTTTTTTAGTGCAAACATACGCTATTTTTTTTGAATATTGTGTCGAGCCTCTAAAAATTTATTGCATTCCCAAAAATCCAACACCGGTTTTAATCCGTATATGGTCTGTTATTAAAAAATGAAAAAATCTAAAAATGAAAAAATTCTTCTTATTATTTGCTACAACATTCGTGTTGCTCCAAGCCAATGCTGCACATTTGCAGAGGCATCTTTTATTCTCAGCTAAATTAGAAGGTGCACAAGAGGTGCCTGCCGTAATGACCAATGCCAGAGGCATCGCCAGTTTTGTACTCAACAAAACAAGAGACACCATCTCCGTAAACATCAGTGCCAACGGATTGAGCGGTGCCATCGGTGGTATCCACATCCACACCGGAAACATGGGTACCAACGGACCCGTTCTAATTGATTTGACCCCTTTTATCTCGGGCAACAAAATTACCGCAAGACTCACAGGTGCTGCCGTAACCGCAAACTTGGCAAAAATGCTCGCCGAAGGTCTATACGTCAATGTACACACCGCTGCCAACCCCAACGGCGAAATTCGTGGACAAATTAAACTTGAAACAGACATAAACTTCACCGCCGACCTCAACGGTATGCAAGAAGTGCCAGCCGTAATGACTACAGCTTATGGCTTAGGTTCATTCAATTTAGCCCTTCACCAAGGCGTTTTGCGTTTCAACATTGTGTGCCAAAACTTGAGTGGCACTATCGGTGGTGCTCACCTACACTTTGGGGCAGCAGGCAGAAACGGAGCCGTAACACAAGACCTTACGCCATTCATTTCGGGCAACGTCATCTCGGGAACCATCACCCCAACCATGGCTACTTTGGATAGCTTGATGGCTGGAAGAATTTATGTAAACGTACACACCGCTGCCAATCCAAACGGCGAAATCAGAGCACAACTCATCACCAAAAAAGGATTGACCTTAGACGCAAACCTCAACGGTA
>JAYWHZ010000167.1:0-3278 GCA_043777395.1 Bacteroidota bacterium | reverse complement strand
TAAATTTTGGTAAAAATAGATTTCTTCGCCTGTTGCCCAAGTCAATGACCAGCTCGTCGCCAAATTTTTTGACGTTGTAAGATGTGTTTTCTATAAATGGCAATTTTATTTTGATGCTATAACCCGTTTTGGTCTCCACGATTTTGTAAGGCTCTTGCTTGAAAAAAACCGCTATCGGATTTTGTTTTTTATACATTTTTTTGCCAATCTGCTCCAACAAATCCATGCCAAACACCTCTTTTCCCAAATGCTCGACCTTAAAGATGGGCAACGGTGCAAAACTTTCCTCAATATCAAGCATATATTGGGTTTGAGACGTTATATATTGGCTAAAAACACTGTCTTTCAATGCCGCAGGCAAAATGCGATTGACCACCACCGCATCAACGTTGTAGCCGTAGAGTTGAAGATAGGTATAAGCCCGTTTTGCCTCTTGTATCACCATGCGTTCGGGATTGACGACGATGCGCATGGAGCAAATATCGGGATTAGAAAATATTTTCTGTATCTGCTCTATCTTGTTTAGCAGGTTGTCGAGTTCCTCATAACCTTTGTCTAAGGGAATGCCCGTGGTGTTGCGAACGACCGAACCCAAGGTCTTGATGGCAAATTTTTGCATCGGGAACGCCTTTTTGAGCCACCAACTCGATATTTGGGGCAAGGTGAGCAAGGTCAGCGTTTCGCCCGTCGGTGCCGAATCAATCACCAAAACATCAAAGGCTTGGGTGCTATAATATTTCTCTATCCACAAAAAAGCCGATGCCTCTTCCATGCCCGGAATAACCGACAACTCCTCTGCCAACACATTTTCCAAACCCTGCAAACGAAAAACACTCAGCATCAATTGACGCATATTAGACCAATATTTTCGCATCGAGTAATAAACATCTAACTCTTGGGCATATAGATTGGGGCGTATCTCGATGGGTTCGGGCGAAAGCGGCACATTGAACGCATCGGAAAGACTGTGGGCTGGGTCGGTAGAAATAACCAACGTTTTTAAGCCTTTTTTGGCACACATCAAGGCTGTAGCGGCGGCGGTCGTCGTTTTGCCTACGCCACCTTTGCCCGTAAATAAAATTATTCGCATCATGATTGTATGTACATTAACAGATTAATAATAACTATGTGTGATGGCTTTGAAACCAATATTTCTATCTATTTTTATAACAAAACAACAAACTACTTCTTTCTCATTTTAACAAAAATAAACAATAAAAGTGTTAAAATAAAACAAATAAATAAAAAAGCAAGATTAACATTATAACCAAATACCATCAAAAAACGCCCCGATTGACCCGAAACCGCCAAGATAGCAAAACCCACAACAGCCGACGAACACAACAAACCCAAAACACCCAAATTGATGACATGGTTGAGCGTCTGCAAATATTTTTCGTCCTTAATTTCTTGCACCTGAACAACGATTTTGCCCTTACGAAGTTTTTGAATAATGGAATTAATCTCAAAAGGTGAGTTTTGAAACAGCGTATAAAAATCTCTCGTCAGGTTCAAGCTTTCTTTGCTGAGCTCCTCCAACGAATATTTTTGTTTGAGAAGCGACAAGCCATAAGGCTGGATAAATTTAAACACATTGAGCGTCGGGTGCATCTCTTTGCCAATGCCCTCGATGACAACCAAAGCCCTCAAAACCAAGAAGATAGAAGGCGGCAAACTGATTCGATGCTCATAAACAATGCGTTGCAAACTATTTGTAACCTCTGCTATGTTGGTCGATTCTAATGCCAAAGGCTCTAAAACATCAATCAATTCGTTGAGGCTACTTTCCAAACTTCGCATGTTTTCTACCTCCGACTCTACGGCGAGTTTCTGCAAATTGAGTGCCATCGTGCGGGCATCGCCCTGCGACATAGACGCAAACAAATCGGCAAAGGCAAACTTATCTCGCTGCGTCAGCGAACCGACCATACCAAAATCTATGAGGTTTATCTTGCCGTTTTTATCCACCAAAATATTGCCAGGGTGTGGGTCGGCATGAAAATATCCATGCTTAAAAATTTGACCCAAATAGATGTTCAAGCCTCGTTCTGCCAACTTTTGGGGCGAAAGTCCCCAAAAACGCAGCTGCTCTTTGTCGTTTATTTTGCAGCCCTCTACATATTCGATAACCAAAATCTTGTCTGTCGAATATTTTTTATAAGGTTTTGGCACATAAAACTGATGCTCGTTGGCATAGATACGCCTAAACTGCTCCATGTTGGCGAGCTCGTTGCGGTAATCCAATTCTTTTTTAATGTTTTTTTCAAAGATTGTTACGACCTCCAAAGGATTTAAAATGCCTTGACCCTTAAAAAACTGTTCGGTCAGCTGCACAAACTCACGCACGATACTCAAATCGCCCTCTATCATTCGAGCCACGTTTGGGCGTTGAACCTTGATAACAACCGCCTCGCCCGACCTCAAAAACGCCTTGTGTACCTGACCGATAGATGCCGAACCCAAGGGCTTCTCGTCTATCTTCAAAAACGTGTGCTGAATATTTTTGCCCGTCTCGGTCTCTATGATTTGCTTGATGGTCTCGAAGGAAACGGGCGGCACGCTATCCTGCAACTTCTTCAACTCATTAATCAAATCCGATGGCAGCAAATCGGGGCGATTGCTCAGCACCTGACCACCTTTGACAAACGTCGGACCCAGCTCCTCTATCGCCATACGAATACGCTCGTAGCGAGAAAAATGCAAAAAACTCTCCGACGACGACCGACGCTCTGGCACCAACCGACGCAACGACGTGGTAGCAACCACATCTTCCAAACCATATTTCAACAAAATTTGTATCCATTGGCGAAACCGATTGACCTGCCTCAAACGTTGGGTGATAAACATGGTAGGGCTATAAAAAAAACGAAGAAAAAAGTTTTATGAAAGGCAAATTTACAACATAAAGGCGACAACTCATTTTAATTCTCCGAAACCTGATTGATGCTCTCCAAAATGACACCGCAAGCCCACGCTATCTCGTCCAAACCAATGGTCAAAGGCGGAGCAATGCGCAAGGCTTTGTCATTAAACAAAAACCAATCGACGAGCAAACCTTTTTCAATACACAATTTATTAACGGCAATATTAAACTCAAACGAAGGCAGACCCACAGCCAACATCAGACCTTTGCCCGTGATGCGGTGTATCTTTTTGTGGTGCAACAATTTTCTAAACAACTGCTCTTTTTCATCAATGCCTGCCATCAAACGCTCTTGCTCTATGGTTTGTAAGACAGCCAAACCCGCCGCACAACACACCGCATTGCCGCCAAAAGT
>JAYWHZ010000166.1:0-3296 GCA_043777395.1 Bacteroidota bacterium | reverse complement strand
CTTACCAAATACGATTACCCAAAAGGTTTGCAACTGCCCAATGGGTCAGATGTAGCGTTTGTAGAGCAACTTTTTAGCCAAAAACAATTAGCCCAATTAGCATTTTTAAAACACCTCATTCAAAAAGTAAAGCAAGAAAATATCAAAAAAAGCCTAATGTTGGCGTTTTCAAGCACTGTTACAAAAACAAATTTGACTTATCATAATTCCGAACAGAGAGGAGAAAATGCAGGAGATTGTGCAGCGTTTAGATATTACAGATACAGAATTGCTGCTAATGAAACTGACTTGAATTTAATGAAAAGTTTTGAAACGAAGTTTAAAAAAGTAGTGAATGCCAAACGAGAGATAGAGTATAAAATCAATGCTGACACGATTGAAAATTTGAAAGTACTGAAAGGAACGGCTACCAATTTGGAAAATATTAAAGACCAAACAGTTGATTATATCTATACTGACCCGCCGTATGGTAAAAAAATTCCATATTTGGATTTATCTATCATGTGGAACGCTTGGTTAGGCTTGGAAGTAACAGAAAATGACTACCAAATGGAGGCAATAGAAGGCGGCGAACACCACAAAAGCAAACAAGAGTACAATGATTTGATGGCTGAAAGCATCAAAGAAATGTATAGGGTCTTAAAATTTGATAGGTGGATGTCTTTTGTTTTTGCCCACAAAGACCCCGAATTTTGGCATTTGATTATAGAAACTGCCGAAAAATTGGGCTTTGAATATGCGGGTGCAGTAGCACAAAAAAACGGGCAGACGAGTTTCAAAAAACGGCAAAATCCTTTTACGGTGTTATCCGGTCAGTTGATTATCAACTTCAAAAAAGTAAGAAAGCCCAAATTCATTATGAAAGCAAGTTTGGGCATGGATATTAACGAAATTGTGATGCAAACCATAGAGGGCATTATAGCCAAAAACAACGGTGCTACGTTAGAACAAATCAACGATGAATTGATTATCAAAGGTTTAGAATTAGGTTTTTTGGATTTATTAAAAAAACACTATGCCGATTTAACACCGATTTTGTTAGATACTTTTGATTATGATGAGGCAACCGAACTTTTCACTATCCGAAAAAATGCCAAATTCAAGACACACATAGATTTGGATTTGCGAGTTCGGTATTACTTGATTTCTTTTTTGAGACGCAGAGAATTGGAAAAACGAATACCCGATTTTGACGAAATTGTGTTGCATATCATACCACTTTTAAAAAATGGTATCACACCCGAAAAGCAAACCGTTCAAAATGTTTTAGAGGATATAGCCGAAAAAGTTGGCGAAGGCGGCTGGCAACTCAAAAAACAAGGACAATTGCAAATCTTTAACTAACACGCCAAGCCATGGATTTATTTTTTGATGCTACGCTCCACGCCGAAACCAAAACGGTGGTGCTGCCCGAAGCAGAAGCCAAACACCTCATCAAAAGTCTGAGGTTGAGGGCAGGCGATACCCTCCAACTGACCAACGGAAAAGGATTTTTGTTTGATGCCAAAATAGTGGACGATAATTTTAAAGCTTGCACACTGCAAATTGTTGGCAACCAATACGTTGAACCTCAGCAAAAAGCCATTCACTTGGCTATTGCTCCAACCAAAAACGAAGACAGGCTCGAATGGCTCATCGAAAAAGCCGTCGAGATAGGCATCGATGCCGTGCATTTTATCTTGACCAACCGCACCGAAAACAAATTCTTTAAAACCCATCGCCTCCAAAAAATAAGCATTGCAGCCCTCAAACAATCTCAACAAACACACCTGCCGCCAATCTTTGAAATGACTAGATTTAATGATTTTATCCTCAAAATGAATGGTTTCAATGGCAACAAATACATTGCCCATTGCCTGCCCGATGCCCAAAAACTGCCGCTATCTGCCGCAAACCAATCCAACCAAAACGCCTTGATATTGATAGGACCCGAAGGCGATTTTTCGGAGCAAGAAATTGATTTGGCACGCCAAAATGGGTTCGTATCCGTAGGATTGGGCAACAACAGGCTGCGAACAGAAACCGCCGCACTCGTGGCAATCACCTTGCTAAACCATTAAAAAAAACAAAAAATGAGACAAGCAACCCTCGAAGACCTCGACCCTTTAACCGAACTTTTTGAACAATATCGACAATTTTATGGCAAAATATCCGACTTCGATGCAGCAAAAAATTTTCTGAAGGAGCGAATTAAAAATCAACAATCGACCATCTTTATCAGCATCGACGAAAATCAAAAACCAACTGGATTTGTACAATTATTTCCCATCTTCTCATCGACAAGGCTCAAAAAAATGTGGCTTCTCAATGATTTATTTGTTCACCCAGACCACAGAGGGCAAGGCATTTCAAAGCAATTGATACAAAAAGCACAGGCGTTTGTACGGGATAATGACGGTTGCGGACTGATTTTGGAGACCTCTAAACAGAACCAAATTGGCAATTCGCTTTACCCCAAAACTCATTTTGGACTCGACACCGAAAACAATTATTATGTCTGGAATATTGAGATTGACAACAAAAGCCAAGACCAAAACACCAATCAAACATAAAATTTTAAGGCAAAACATCAATCCAAAAAAACGTTTTTCCAGACACAAAAGTTGATACACCGATACAAAAAACCCGTCGAGATAGCAGAGCCGCCGTGAACCAAAACACCCCAATTATCCACAATTTTTTTGGTGTCGATATAACATTTCAAGTCTGTATTGGCTGCTAAAAGTTGTTTAAAATAGGTTTCGTTTTGTATCAACCAATCTTTTTCAGGCGTAGCAAAGCCTTTTTTATCTGTTCGCCACACGATTTGGCTCGGCAAGTGGTTTTGCATAGCGGTGCGGAACATGTATTTTGTCCAGCCATCTTTTATTTTCATTTGGGCAGGAATTTGGAGGGCAAGTTCTATCAGGTTCACGTCGTCGGCTAACGGAAGTCGGGTTTCGAGACCAAAGTTCATGCCGTTTCTATCGACCCATCGAGCCAAATTTTTGAGGTGATTGCCTGTTATCTCGTCGGCAAGGCATTGGTTAAGGGATTTATGGAGGCAAAAATGGTCATTTTGATTGGTTAATCGGCTATTTTGATGAACAAAATGGGGATTAAAGAATTGAAATTGATGTTTAAATTGTTGTTGGGCAAAAGTTTTGATGCTGTTGGGCAGATAGCCAAAGGCAAACTGTTTGGCATAATATTTTAGGAGATAGCGGCTCGAAAATCCTTCATCTTTAACCTGATAAATCTCTGAATAAAGTGTTTTGAGACTTAATTTTTTGAACAACTCGGCATAAAAAATGGGC
>JAYWHZ010000165.1:0-11528 GCA_043777395.1 Bacteroidota bacterium | reverse complement strand
TTTAGCCGATAGGAGTAAAGAATTGGGCTTAGAAAGCAACCTAAAAGGCAAACAAAGGGGCAACAAATCGTATAGAGACTGGTTTTGGTATGCAGGATTGACCTATACCTACACCTTCAAGTCGTCGGACTGCCCAACATTTAGAGATTAGGAGCAAGAAATTGAGTGCAACCAATGGGGTGTTAAGTTCAACATGTTGAAAGAAAAAAAATATTACCCAGTGCTATGGATAGTGCTTTTGGGCGTTTGTCTCTACGGTAGCTTGTTTTTGTGTCTTCAAATCAATGAAAATCTGAATGAAAATGCTCGTTTTCAGCCGAGCGATACTTACACCTACACGCTGGCGGGCAAAAACTTGTATCTCAATGGCTTTAAATTTGATGCCCGACGACCTTTTTTGTATCCACTGCTGGTTGGTGTGCCTTTTTTGTTTAGTCCAAAGGTCGAATATGTGTTGATTTTTACCCGTTTTCTCAATGTTGTGTTGTGGATTGGCATCGCTTTGTTGTTGTTCAAGACATTAGACAAGCACCATCTATCTGCCAAAAAATCGGGCTTGGTGGCTTTGACTTTTTTGGTAAACATGGGCAATATTGCTATTGCTTTTACGGGTTTGAGCGAAACAGCTTATGTTTTCTGCTTGACGTTGTTTGTTTATTATTTTAATTTATATGTTCAGAGAAACTATTTTTTTTATGCTTCGATGTCGTTTTTGGCATTGGTTTTCTCGCTTTTGATTCGACCTGCAAGTAGCATTTTGGTCGGTTTTTTGGCATTAATTTTGGTTTTCGATGCTTTTAAAAAACGCAAAATTTTAGACTTCAAGACTTTTTTTGTATTTGGTTTTTCGGTGGTTCTCATGTTGGTTCAGCTTTGGGGTATGCACCGAGATTTTGGCAAACTCACGTTTTCATCTGTTGGGCAATCGACGCTCTACCGTTTTCAAAACGGAATGGCTGAAACCCTTTATCGCAACCCCAAAACGCTTTTTGACTGGCAGGCACAGAGCATAGCATTCAGACCCATAAAACACCACAGAGACAGCATTTCTTGCTACACCGATTGGTCTGTTGCAGGTCTAAAACCGTTGTATGAGTTAGTCGAAAGCGATACAAAGTACCAGTTGAACCATTATTTGCCTTATTATGCCTTGGCTTTTGCAACTAATATTGCCAAAAACACACTTTGCGGTTCAAATGTACTAAAAAGTGTCAAAAATATTAATGAAAAAGATTTTTTTTACCCTATAAAATCATTTTCTTATGCCGTTTCTTTAATTCAGAACATATTTTATACCATCGCTCTTTTTGTTTTTTTACCTTTTTTATTCATAAACAGACACAAATTTTTGACCCCACGACTTGGTTTTTTCTTGTGTTTTGTTTGGTTTATGGGTTTTTATTTGGCGGTTTCATCGGGCATTTCTTTCTATCAAGGCGACAGATTTCACCTATGTTTTGTACCCATTGTGTTGGCGCTGTTTGGCGTGTTGATGCCCAAAAAAAGCCCTTAATTTGCTTGCTATGTGGTTTCCAATTCGTTTACATAATCGTCGAGATAGTTAAAATCTTTGGTTAATTTTCCATCTTTGGCTATGGTTGCCCTTCTGACCACGTCGTTTTGCGTTGCGTCAATGTCTATGAGTTTGGGCATAAAATGCTGTGCCAATTGTCTGCTAAATTCAGTTGATGCGTCTCGGGGCAGTTCGCAGGGCAAGTTATCGACGGCCATAATATCGATGGTGTGTTTCTGATAAGGCAAAGATTCGCACTCGCCCAAGGCATCGTAGCCCATCACGGGTTCGTGAATGGTTGTCGAACGCATGGTTGCAGGCACGCTGCCGTTGATGTCGCACGAAATATCGGCGATGAGGCGAATGTTAAAATCGGTTTGCTTCATGTCCTTTTTTTCAAACAATCGGGGTGCTTCTGGACTCCAATAGATGCAATTTATCAACCAATCGGCAACCTTGGCATAGGGCAAAAAAAGGCTGTCGTAGTGGCTTGGGTGTTGATGAAAATCGGTTCGGTCAAAGGGTTTTTCGTTGCTTTTGTGTTGGTACAGATGCTGGCTTTTGAGTTGGCAAAACACGGGTTTAGTGTAACTTTTGGTCAAAAAATCTGTGGGCAAAACTTGTTCGATGCCTACAATTTTCAGCAATTCGATAGCACCCGCAGCCACTCTTCCCGAGCCTGTAACGGCTATTTTTAGAGGAAAAAGCACCATGTCGTGGTAATATTTTTTCATTTCGGCATAATCAAAACAAGCATGGGCTGGCATTAAATTGTATTGTTTTGTTCGTTTTCCCCAAGCCACAAAGGCATTATGAGTGCCAACGATGCCTGCAAAATGCCCAAATGCCACTTGCCTCGTGCCGCTGTCGTCGGTGATGGCTTCATAATCCATCAAAGTGATGTTTTGGTCTAAAATGGCTTGGAGCAATGCCCGATTTTGGCTTTGTTTTTTGATGGTATGCGAAAAGAAGAGGTATTTTTTATTGGCAATAAGTGCATTTTTATTCACTTCTTTGACACCGAGAAGCAAGTCGCAATGCGTCAAATCGTCGGCAATTTGGACGTTGGCTTGCCGATACTCGACAGCCGTGAAGCATCTGTTTTTGCAGGGCTGCAAGAAAATTTGAACGTTGGGATAGCGGTCTAATAGTTGTTTGCAGTCGTTGGGTGTGAGCGGCACACGCAAATCACTTGGTCGTTTGGTTTCTTGCAGAATACCTATTTTCATGGTTTTAATTAAAATGGATTTTATGTTTACAGTATTTTTGAATTGTTATTACAATGGTTTTACAAAGTTACATTTTTTCTTTGCTCAAAAAACGAAGTTTTACATTTAGCGACTATTCGCCATAAAAAATTGGGGTTATGTATTAAAAATGCTTATTAACAAAAAAAAACTGCTCATCTTTGTGAGAGACGAACAGTTTTTTTTAGGTTTTATCTATTCAATAAATTATCGGTTTTGAGGTCTTTTTATGTCAAGTCAATATCAAACTGAACCAAGTCTATAAATTCTTGCATTCTTGCGTCTATTTCTGTTTGTGTCAGGTTGATGAGGCGTTCGGTGCCAAAGCGTTCGACGCAAAAAGAAGCCATTGCCGAGGCAAAAATGATGGCTCTTTTCATGTTTTCAAACGAGACATCACGTGTTTTTGCCAGATAGCCTATAAATCCGCCTGCAAACGAATCGCCGGCACCCGTAGGGTCAAAAACATCTTCTAAGGGCAATGCGGGTGCAAAAAACACGTGGTTTTCATGAAACAACAAAGCCCCGTGTTCGCCTTTTTTAATGATTAAGAACTTTGGACCCATGGCGAGTATTTTTTGTGCCGCTTTGACCAAGCTGTGTTCGCCCGATAGCATACGGGCTTCTTCGTCGTTAATGGTTAGGACATCGACCATCGTCATCACGTCTTTGAGTTCGGGCAAGGCGACGCTCATCCAGAAGTTCATGGTGTCGAGAACAATGAGTTTGGGTCTTTGTCGTAGGCGTTCGATGACTGTTTTTTGGATAGATGGCGTGAGGTTTCCGAGTAATAAAAATTCGCAGTCTTGGTAGTTTTGTGGAACGATGGGGTCGAAGTCTGCCAAGACGTTGAGTTCAGTGGCGAGTGTGTCTCGGCTGTTCATGTCCATGTGGTATTTTCCAGACCAGAAAAACGATTTTTGACCTTTTATGATTTGGAGACCATCGGTGTTGATGCCGTGTTGGTGTAGGAGGTCTATGTCGGTTTTCAGAAAATCGTCGCCGACGACAGACACGATGTTGATGTTTTTTGTAAAATAAGAGGCAGATAAGCTGGCATAGGTTGCGGCGCCGCCAATAATCTTATCGGTTTTTCCAAACGGCGTTTCGATGGCATCAAAAGCCACTGTACCTATTACTAATAAACTCACTTGGGTTGATATGCGTTTTTTAAGGTGTTGATGGATAGGATAATAAAGACTTAAACCCTTGATGGTCAAGGGTTTTTGTGTTCTTGTAGCGGAAATAGGACTCGAACCTATGACCTTCGGGTTATGAGCCCGACGAGCTACCACTGCTCTATTCCGCACTATTTTTATTTATGAGTGCAAAGGTACGATATATTATTGAACTGTGTAGATTTATTTTTTATTATTTTATTTTTGGGGTTGTTTTTAGGATTTGTGTTGGTCTATCAATTGGTTTATGGCATCTTTTTGTTTGATGGTGGCCTTGTAGCCGAGTTCGATGAGTTGTTCGGATTTGCTAAAATCGAAGAGGTGAAAATCAAACATATTTTCGGGTTCAACGATGATGTCGCATTGGCTTAGTCGTGGCTGCACGTTGTTCCAGATAGAGAGGCTAAATGTTCGTTCGGTGATGTCTCTGAGTGTTTTGAGGCGTTTGGTGGTGGGCAGTTGCCCGTGTGGACACACGTTGGAGCCAATGGTGATGTGGCAAGTGTTTTTGAGTGGCTCGATGGGAAAGTTGTTGAGCAAGCCACCATCGACGTAGATGGCGTTTTTGATGTGTTGGGTTGGAAAAATAAACGGTATAGAGGCTGATGCGGCTAAGGGTTCAAAGAGATTGCCTTCGGAAATGATTTCGTAGTCGCCCGTTATCAGGTTCGATACGCAGACGTGGAGTTTGTGTTTGAGTGCCGAAAAGTCATTGGTTTTAATTTTTTCGTGTAATATTTTATTTAAGATGCCCAAATGCCCGATGCCTTCAAAGGGCAGCCGGAGTTTAAAGAATTGTTTTGTTTTGAGTTGATTTCTGATGTCGTAGATTTCATTTATAGGAATTCCCGACGCATACAAGGCACCGATAATGGCACCGATACTCGTTCCCGAAATGGCATAGATGGGTATTTTTAGGGTTTCTAATGCTTTTAGAACGCCCAAGTGGGCTGCACCTCTGGCGCCTCCACCCGATAGACAAACACCGATTTTCATGTTTTATTTATTTTCTTTGTTTTATTTGAGGTATGGATTTTTTGGCAATGAGGTATATTGAAAGCCTGCGTTTTTCATTTTTTCGATGGTTTGCTCGTCGGGCAATGTTTTAAATATGACCACACAGAGCATTTCGGCGGGAACGATGCCCAGACGGGTCAAAAAATTGCGAACAGACAAGCCTTTTTTGAGTTTATCGATGATGGATTGGTGTTGTTTTGGGTTTATTGTCTTGCCCACGGCGTGTTTGTTAAAGCCCGAAAAGTTGCAGTTGATGCCTTTGAAGGCGACGGCGGGCAGGTTGATGGCGGCGGCGAGTTTGCAGCATTCTCGTTCGGAGATTTTATAAACAAAGTTGCCGACGGTCTCGAATGAATAGCGATTTTTCCAAATTTTTTGAACTATCTTGGGGTTTATGTTATCCAAAACATTACACAAAGCCATGAGTAGCGGCATTTTGAGCAGCGGGTCTAAGGGTTCGATGAGTACGATGGCTTCTTGGCAAACTCGGAGCATCTCGTAAACGGCGATGTAGGGTCTCGGAAAATGGTGATAAGCTTCTTTGCAAAGCACATAATCTATCGAGTTGCTGGGGAGTTCTATTTGTTCGGCATTGATTTTTTGGTAATGTTTTATAAATCCGGCTTGGTGGTTGATTTTTAGGAAGGCATCGGAAATGTCGCTTGCAATGACTTTTTGGACGTTTTGGGTTTCCAAGAATGTGGCATCGGTGCCGTAGCTATCGCCGATGGTGAGCCATTGAGTGTTTGGGTTGCAAAACGGCTTCAAGGTTTGGTACATGGATTTATGAAACCATTGGATGATTGGATTTTGTTGGTGTTCGGTATAGAGTTTGAGTTTTTCTTGGTCGGTAGGGTATAGGGTATCAAACCAATTTTGGTGCGATTGGTAGCTGGTTTGTTCAAATGTTGGCAGGTTATTCATTGGTATATATTTTAGATTTGGTATTAGATTTTTTCAAATACATACATGATGCTCGATGCTTTGTCCACGTTTTTTGTTGCCCAAAGGAGTGCTACCAACCCATTCCAAAAGCCTTTGAGGGTCTCAAATCGGTTGTTGGGTTTATATTTTTCGCTCAGCAAACTGACATAAAAGGCATCGAAGGGCATAAGTTGCTTGTGAATGAGTTTGAAGTGGTGTTTGGTCATGAGTTGTTCGATGGTTTTGGGCGTAAAGTGGTAGAGATGTCGAGGCACATCGAGTGCTGCCCATTGGTTTTGGTAATGCGTTGCATCGGTGCTTTGGGGGTTTGGCACGGCTATGATGGCAACGCCTTTTGGTTTGAGCAGTGTATTAAATTGTTTGAGATTGTCGTTTAGTTGGTGTATGTGTTCGAGTACATGCCAGAGTGTCAGTGCATCAAACTGTTTGGGTTCGAGTGCAAAGAGTTGTTGGTCGTCCATGATTTCGAGTCCTTTTTGTTGGGCTATGGTTTTTGCTTTTGGGCTTGTTTCGATGCCTTTCACTTGAAACCCTTGCTGTTTGGCGGCATAGAGAAAATCGCCTGTGCCGCAGCCCACGTCGAGGAGCTGGTTGCCTTTGGCAAATCGTTTTAGGAATTTGACTTTATTTTTTAATGTAAAACTGCGTACGATGAGATAGATTTGGTTGATGAGTCCTTTGTTTGAACCGCTGTGTGAGACGTAGTTTTCGGCTTCGTAATATTGGCTGCTTTCGGTTTCGGTGGGTCTGGGGTTGGTCAGCAAAAAAGTGCAGTGGTCGCATTGCTCGATGGCAAACGGCTCTTTTGAGTTTGAATAATCGATGGCAGTGGTGTAGAGGCTAAATTTTGTTTTGCTACAAAGGGGACATTGATTGATTTTTTCCATTATTTACGATTTATTATCACACGCACGCCCGTTCAAACAGAGTTCAAACAAGATTGGATAGACGAGCCAAAGTTAAGACAAATATTTTGAATGGAGGTGTATTATTGGGGGCGTTTGTTTTTTATTGTTTTAAAATGGTGCTTATATTTTTTTATTGATAAAAAAACTGTATCTTTGGTCTCAAGTCTTAAATAGAGCATAAATAAAGATAGAGAAGAAATTTATTTTTATAGTTTTACCATTGGGGTTTAATAGATGAAGACCATTAATATACAATCTACCATAGAGAGCTACGCCCTTGCCACGGAGCTCAGCAGCAGCGACCAGTGGCTAATAGCCAAAGCCTACGAGGCAACCAAAAATTCTTATAGCCCTTACTCCAATTTTAGGGTCGGAGCGTCGGTGTTGTTGGCAGATGGCACGGTGGTGCTGGGTTCAAACCAAGAGAATGCTGCCTATCCCAGCGGACTTTGTGCCGAGCGTGTGGCTTTGTTTGCCCTTGGTGCGGCACATGGCAATGTGGTCGTCGAGAGCCTTGCAGTCGTGGTTCAGTCTGATGTTTATAAGGTCGATGAGCCTATTTCGCCCTGCGGTGCGTGCCTTCAAGTGCTTGTAGAGCAAGAACGTCGACAACAAAGTCCCATCAGGATTATCCTCGTCGGCACAAACGAGATATACCTCATCAATGGCACCAAAAATCTTTTGCCTATCCAGTTTGACCTTGTCAAACGCTAACAAAAACAAAACCCATCAACCTATATTTTTTTTTATACGTTTAATGTTTTTTACCACCAAATCAAATATTTTATTCAAGCCAGTAGAAATAATAATTTTATACACACCAAATGAACATCCGCTTTTTTGACCACCAAGCTAGAGAAAATGTTCGCCTACAATCAGGTATCATCACCTACACACCCATAAACAGAGGCGAAACATTTAAAAAACAATACCGCCAATGGTGTGGCTCGCAGCTGCAACAATACCTGCTCGACAAGATGAAAAACGAGTACGAAAGTCTGTTTTTTGGCAACAAACCCCAAAGCATACAAATCAGACGCCACAACCAGCATAGCAGTGTGGTGTTTAGCAATTTGACCAACTTTCAGACCTCACACCATCTGTTTCTAATGGATTATTTGGTAGAGCGATTGAACACCAAAGGCTACCAGATATTCAAAAGCCAGCAATGGAAAAAACTCACCGACGAAGGAATAGAAGTCCAGCAACGCTACATCCTGTGCCAAAAAATGGCTTGGTGGAAACGATTTTTGCCCATCAACCGCATCAAAAGCGACTTTGTGGTCTTATCTACAACCCTTTGCGAACAGCAACAAGCACTCACGTTTGGCATCACACTGCTGCACAACCCCAAACACAACGGCACGGCAAACATCGATGCGTTGATGGAAAAAATAATGAAGAAAATCTAAAACTATTCTTCCTCTTGGTATTCAAAAACGATTTTCTTAAACTGATTGTCCAAAAAATCCATAGCCGACTTTATCTCCAAAAAATCGACCGAATAAAAATCTTCAATGCCTTGATTTAGTGTCTGGTCTAACATCTTTTGGCGGCAACTCGCAGCCAATTCAGCACTCTCAAAGCTGTCTAAAACCAACATATTAGACCCCACCGTAGAAAGCAAACCAAACGCCGCATCTTTGGGCTGCTCCATAAAAGAAGAGAGTCGCTGCTCGGCTTTCGTCAAAGCAATATACATCTTTTTTTGAAACTCCAGCCCGTCGGGAAGCAACTTATAGATGCTCGAATTGCTCAAAAAATAAGAACTCTTAAAATAAACCGAAACATAATCAGACTTATAAACCACCAAATGCTTGAAACTATCCTTAAACTCACGCACTTCGCTCAACGCCAAATGAAACAACTCGTTCATCGAAATAGCCTTCTTGTGAAATGAAAAATGCTTCGTAAAACACTCGTGGTGAGGCTGAGGCGTAAACATCTCAAAGTTGATGTCGGGCAAAACCCAAATATGACCCAGATAATCCTCATCAAAATTTTCTAATTTAAGCACTCTATGCAAAAGCAAATCGCCAAACGTAATCTTAAACAACTCACGGCTCGAAGCAGCGTTTGGATGCAAAATAACTAAGGTCTCGGCAGCAGATATATCAGATAGTTTCAAAATATTAAAGGGTTTAAGGGTTTTGATTTAAAAATGATTTATATCCCACAAAAATAAACATTTTTTTAAGGTTAAGAAACTATAAATTAATTTTAATTCATTTCTATTGTTAAAACTCAAATAACACACATCTTGATGCAAATAATGTAATTTTACAAACGCATTAACGCCACAACACATGGAAGTATATATTACCGATGCCCTCCGAACGCCAATCGGAAAATACAACGGCACGTTAGCCCACACACGCCCCGACGACCTTGCCGCTCTAACGCTCAAAGCACTCACAAACCGAAACCCAACCATAGACCCCAGCAGTTACGAAGAAGTGATATTGGGCGCCGCCAACCAATCGGGCGAAGACAACCGAAACGTAGCCCGAATGGCTTTGCTCTTGGCAGGCCTACCCGTGTCAGTAGGCGGCACAACCGTCAATCGCCTTTGTGCCTCGGGGCTGCAAGCCCTTGCCGATGCCACAAGGGCAATAAAAAACGGCGACGGCAACGTTTATATCGCTGGTGGTGTAGAAAATATGACCCGTGCACCATTCGTAATGCCAAAAAGCGAAGAACCGTTTGCCCGAAACCCACAAATCTTTGACACGACGATGGGCTGGCGATTTATCAACAAAAAACTTTCTGAACGCTATCATCCCTACTCGATGGGCGAAACAGCCGAAAACGTAGCCGAAAAATACCAAATCTCCCGAGATAGACAAGACCAATTTGCCTACCACTCGCAACAAAAATACCAACAAGCACACCAAAAAGGCATCTTCAAAGAAGAAATAATACCTTTAACGCTCCAAAAAGGCAAGAACTCTTTTGTATTTGACACCGACGAACACCCAAGACCATCTACCATAGACCAACTCGCTGCCCTAAAACCTGCATTCAAACCCAACGGAACGGTAACAGCCGGCAACGCCTCGGGCATCAACGACGGTGCCTCGGCACTCATCTTGGTTTCCGAAACGACACTAAAAACATTAAACATGAAACCCTTGGCACGCATTGTATCCATAGCCGTTGCAGGCGTAGAACCCGCATTGATGGGCATCGGACCGGTGCCAGCCACCCAAAAAGCACTCCAAAGAGCCGGTCTCACCATCAATGATTTAGACCTCGTAGAACTCAACGAAGCCTTTGCCTCACAGTCTATTGCTTGCATGGAACTGCTCGACCTGAACCCCGAAATCGTAAACGTCAATGGTGGTGCCATCGCTTTGGGGCATCCGCTGGGCTGCTCTGGCGCTCGCATCACCACCACACTGCTCTACGAACTTCATCGCCGACCTTCGGCTCGGTTTGGATTGGCAGCAATGTGCATCGGCGTGGGGCAAGGCATGGCTATCGTCTATGAAAAATGCTAAAACAATAGATTGTACCAACCCGTTTTTCATTAAACCCATTGCTACTCATGAATATACAAAAAAATATTTTATTGCTGCTCGTTGGTCTGCTTAATGCCTTTGATTGTTCGGCTCAGTTTCTTTTTAATGAAGGCTTTGAAAATGGTGTTCCGGGAAGTTTTAGCCAAAATTTTGTGGCAGGCAATGCCCCTTTCAGACCCAACGCCATCGGGCAAGGATTGGCTACTTTTCCGTTTAATGGCAACCTGTCGGCAGCGTTTTATAGCAACAACACAACGGACGTTACCGAGCTCGTCTCACCAAATATCAACTGTATGGCTGGCAATGTCTCGCTTTCGTTTTGGCACACCCAACAAGCCCTGAATGGATTTAGCAACACATTAGAAATTTTTTTATCTGTCGATAATGGTCTCAATTATATCAGAATAGACAGCATGGGCAGCAACGTGAGAAACTGGACTAAGAAAACGTATTTTTTGGATTTATACGCTGTGCTAACTGCCAATACTCGCCTTAAATTTAAAGCCAAAAGCCAAGCAGGCTACACGCTCGGCATAGACGACATTCGCCTAAACTACGCAAACCCAACGGATTTGGGAATTTCTAAAATCGTTTCGCCTGCGACCCAATGCAACCTATCGAGGAGCGAAACCTTGACCGTTCAGATTAAAAATTTTGGGACGCAAACCGTCGTCAATCCATCAATAAGTTTGAAATTGGACAACGACGGCACCGTTACCGAAAACATTGTTGCCACGATATTGCCCAACCAAACCCTCGTCTACACGTTTTTGCAACGTTTAGACCTCGCCATTTTGGGCAAATACAGCCTCAAAATATGGACAAAACTGCCCACCGATACCAATAAATCTAACGACACACTCTCAATTGTGGTTCAAAATATGCCCAAACGCCTGTTCAATTATACCCAAGATTTTGAAAACAAGGCGCTTTTTTTTATTGATTCTAAAATTAAAATCAACCAATCGGCGGTTTTTGACCTCGATACCTTGCCGCTATCGAGCGGCAACAGCAGCCAAGGCATCGTGTTTTCGGGTGTTTCGGAGTTGTTTACCAATTGGGCTGGAACCATCAACGGCACGACACCGCAGCAGGTTTGGCAGCAAAACACCGACCACCACGCTCGGGTCAGTTTTTGTATCGATGCCCGTGCCGTCGGCTCGCTCCAAATGCAGATAGACCTTAAACAAAACAGCAGC
>JAYWHZ010000164.1:0-3318 GCA_043777395.1 Bacteroidota bacterium | reverse complement strand
ACCCCCGCTCGCCCTACTCTGCCTCAAAAGCCAGCGCCGACCACTTCGTAAGAGCCTATTTTCACACCTACCACCTGCCCGTTGTCGTCTCAAACTGCTCTAACAACTACGGACCCAATCACTTTCCCGAAAAACTAATTCCCCTTTGCCTCAACAACATCAAACACAAAAAACCGCTCCCAATCTATGGAAAAGGCGACAACGTCAGAGACTGGCTCTACGTCTTAGACCACGCAAGAGCCATCGATACCGTCTTTCACAAAGGCACACTGGGCGAAACCTACAACATTGGAGGGTTCAATGAATGGACAAACATCAACGTCATTAGGCTGCTATGCGACATCATGGACAAAAAAATGGGCAGAACACTCGGCGAAAGCCAAAAACTCATCACGTTCGTTACCGATAGAGCCGGACACGACCAACGCTACGCCATCGATGCCTCCAAAATCATGAACCAACTCGGCTGGAAACCCTCCGTACAGTTTGAAGAAGGCTTGGAAAAAACCGTAGAATGGTATCTCCAAAACGAACAGTGGCTCAACGATGTTACCTCCGGAAAATACCAGAACGACTACAACGCACAATACCAAAAATAAACCCCGTGCATTAAAATGTATTATGGGTCAAATTTAGTTGGTCAATCATAAAGTTGATAGCGGCATCTTGGTTTTTTATGCACTTTGAAAAGCAGATTGTTTGCCTTGATATACGAAACCGTTTTAGAAAAAATAAATATTCAAAACGCTATTTTAATGCCATTTTTGAAAACCAATGCTTCAAACTATATACCCAAAAAACCCATTATAATCAAAAAAAATGCCAAATAGGAGCAAATATAACCCATAAATCATGTTAAATAATCAACAAATTATAACATATTGTCTTTATTTTGCTTAATTATTCGTACCTTTGCACCCTGAATTAAAAAAATAGATATGCAAAGCATTCGCAACATTGCCATTATTGCCCACGTTGACCACGGCAAAACCACACTGGTCGATAAAATTATTTACCAATGCCAACTTTTTCGTGAAAACCAAGACAAAGGCGACCTCATTCTCGACAACAACGACCTCGAACGTGAACGTGGCATCACTATATTCTCAAAAAATATTGCGGTAGAATACAAAGGTGTCAAGATAAACGTTATCGACACACCAGGTCACGCCGACTTTGGTGGCGAAGTAGAACGGGTACTCAAAATGGCTGACGGCGTGCTGCTTCTGGTCGATGCCTTCGAGGGTGCCATGCCGCAAACACGGTTCGTACTCCAAAAAGCACTCCAATTTGGACTCAAACCCATCGTAGTGGTCAATAAAATTGATAAAGAAAACTGCCGCCCCGACGAAGTCCACGAACAAATCTTTGACCTCTTTTTTCAACTCGATGCCACCGAAGCCCAACTCGACTTCCCAACACTATACGGCTCGGCTCGCTTGGGCTGGTACAACACAGACTGGAAAACACCCGCCAGCGACATATCGCCGCTCCTCGATGCCATCATCAAATATGTACCCGAACCAACCGTAGCCGAAGGTTCAACACAGATGCAAATCACCTCACTCGATTTCTCGAGCTACGTCGGACGCATCGCCATCGGCAAACTCACCCGTGGCTACCTAAGAGAAAACCAACAAGTGGCTCTCATCAGAAGCACCGACAACCTCATTATTAAAGGAAAAGTAAAAGAACTTTATATCTTTGATGGATTGGGACGCAGGCGGGTAACAGAAGTCCAGATGGGCGACATCTGTGCCGTAGTAGGTCTCGAAGAATTTCAAATTGGCGATACACTCGCCGACATAGACAACCCCGAAGCCTTGCCATCAATCAAAATCGATGAACCAACGATGAGCATGGTCTTTACCATCAACAACTCGCCGTTTTTTGGAAAAGAAGGCAAATTTGTAACCTCACAACGCATCAGAGAACGCCTGATGAAAGAAACCGAACGAAACCTTGCCCTCAAAGTGCAAGACACCGACTCGGCAGATAGCTTCCTGGTCTTCGGCAGAGGCATCTTACACCTTTCTATCCTCATAGAAACGATGAGGCGTGAAGGCTACGAACTGCAAGTGGGGCAGCCGCAGGTTTTAGTCAAACAAATAGACGGACACAAACACGAACCATTTGAAAACTTGGTCGTTGATGTGCCAGAAGCCTTTTCGGGAAAAGTCATTGAGATGGTTACGCAACGCAAAGGCGACCTACTGATGGTAGAACCCAAAGGCGATATGCAGCACCTCGAATTTGAAATACCATCGAGAGGCATCATTGGGCTACGAAGTGCAATGCTGACCGCCACACAAGGCGAAGCCATCATGGCTCACCGCCTGCTGGGCTACCAACGCTGGAAAGACGGCATCCCCGAACGCCAAAATGGCTCGCTAATCTCCATGGAAACGGGCAAAGCAACAGGCTACGCCATAGATAAACTGCAAGATAGAGGCATCTTTTTTATTGATTCAAACGTGGAGATATACGAAGGGCAGATAGTAGGCGAACACACCAAAGGCAACGACCTCGACGTGAACCTGACCAAAGCCAAACAACTCACCAACATGCGTGCATCGGGTACAGACGATAGTCTCAAACTCATTCCGCCGAGAGCCATGTCGCTCGAAGATGTTTTGGAATATATCCAAGCCGACGAATATGCCGAGATAACACCAAAATCGATGCGGCTACGCAAGATATTCCTCAAAGCACACGAACGAAGAGGTTCAGCACGAAAATAAGAGTGTCTGACATCAAAGTCATAAAAAAACTGCATCTAAACAAAGAAGTTTGGGTGTAGTTTTTTGGTTTTATGGTGGTCTTACTCCCATTTATGGTTTATTGGTTCAATGATTTGCTCCAAATCTTATATTCTTGTATCTTTTTTATCTAATATCTGTCCGAAAAGGTCTTTTTTGTTTGTTTGACGCTTGATTGTTGTAGGTAATGCCGCTGATTTTAGTGGTTTTTAGTGTTTTACAAACTGCTGGCTGAACCAAAGCATTGTTTGAATCAAAAACGGACAAAATATACACGCCTTTCTGCAAATAATGAATTGGAATGGATTGATTTTTAACCAAAACATTGGATTGTTCAAAAACTTTTTTGCCCAAATTGTCGTTTATCAAAACGCTGAAACCCAGACCCAAGTTGCCATAAAAGCTGTTGTCGATAAAAATATCTTCGCTGCTTGGATTGGGAAATATAGCCCATGTGTTGGTTTGTTTTTGCTGGACAACGGCACTTGCCAAGAGCCATTTTTCGGTGTCGAAAACGATAGAATCTATCTTGAAATCGAGGTTTGAAAATATTTTTTTT
>JAYWHZ010000163.1:0-3340 GCA_043777395.1 Bacteroidota bacterium | reverse complement strand
TCTCATCGTAGGTAATAAAACCACGTTCTTTTCCTTTCTGAAGAAGCTCTTGCTCATTTTGATCACGAGTCGTTACTTTCTTTGGTTTTTCAATAACCTTTGGCTTTGACGGTCCTGTTTTAATGGTGAATGCCTTTGGTTTATATTTTGGCTTAACATAAAAAAAATAGAATATCTAAACCTTGAAGGTTTTTAAACCCTTGCGGGTTTCATAATTTGAAAAATATTCATAGGTTTGATATTTATTTTGGGTTGGTAAATCCCAACCTTGTACATTTAAAAACATTGCAGGTTTGACACACCGAAATCATAACATCATAACCAAAACATCAACAGCTACAAATCGGTGAAATCGGTACGGTAAAAATTAATTTAAATTCATTTTAATAACAGTTGAAACCCAAAAATTGTAATCTACTATCTGCGCACAAGCAAATCGCTCAAGAAACGAACCGCCGAAAGCAACGAATGTTCGCCCGACGTAGAAGATGGATACAAACCAGCATCAAAACGATTGAAACCGTTGGCTACATTCAAAAAAGAAAAATAACGGCTCACCAATTCGCTACTCCCAAACAACGCAGGCACAAACCCAAAACCGCTACTCATCTGCTTCAAATCTACCAACAAAACGCCTCGTCTTGGCAAGCCATGTGCCGACGATGGTTTTTTATAATTCTGCACGTTGGTTACAACAATTTGGTCATCTATACGCCTCGCAAAGAGCTTATATTGCGTTGTGGTCTGGTCCAAATGACGCTGAATGGTCTCAATATCAACCTTTTTTAAGGAACGTTTATCCATAAAACCAATTTTTAAGACAAAAATCGACTGCATCATATCAAGCCATTCAACGCTTTGTTTTTGACCGATTTTGTCGTCTAAGGCTGATTTATAAACCGACTTTTTTATGTCCGACACCTCAAAATCAACGACCTCAAAACTATCTACCAACAACGCATCAACAACCTTTTGAGATAATAAATAACGTCGATTTGCCAAATCTTCTACGCTACAAAATGGATACAATTGACTCGATAACAACGAAACCAAAACACTTTTTGAAACCAAGCTATCTCGTTTTTGAGCCACAACGCCACGTTTAATAACTTTTTTATCACCACTAATTTTACGCCCAAAGGGCAACTCTTGACCCGAAAAAAACACCGCATCTGAACCAAATTCTAAGGCATAATAGTTCCTCAAAACCTTCTTGCCGTTGTTCCAACTGCCCAACATACGCCCAAAAACACCCAAAGAACTTTTGCCAACATCGGCATATTCTTTGAGGATTAGAGCAGCCAAAGGCTTGTTATTTATCTCAATATCAACATCATTTTTAATCGATTTGCTTGGAAATTGATGCCAGATGGTAAAGTTTTTAATAATTTTTTGAACCATATTGGCATAAACCGAAGGCAAATCTGCTCGGTTGGTCAAGGCATTGAGCCTAAAAAAAACAATGTGACTCTTGTCCCAAACCCAAAATCTATTGCCCAAAACATCGACAAAATAAGCCAGCGAATCCATGCGAACAATCTTGGGTTTGGAGGCATTAAAACGTTTATTGAGTTGATTTTCAGTGTTCAAAATGGGGTTGAGCGTATCGGCAAACATCGGTTTGTCTGCTACAAAACTATACCGCTCGATGGCTCGTTCAAACAACAAACTATTTTCAATATTAATCACCAAGCTACCCACAAAAACACTATCTACCACAGAAAGACGAACGACGATAGGCTGCAAAAAATCGATGCCAACACCAGAAGGATTGTCAAAAAAAATGTTCATCTGCTCGTTCTTTTCAACAGAAAAGGTTTTTGCCCAGTGTGCAGACATTTGCTTAAAAAGGGGTTGAACCGCCACCGAGTCAAATAAAATTTTATCCCTCAACGCCGATACATTGATGCCAATTTGTATGTCGTGTACAAAACCAGTAGATTGACTTTTGGTGTCTAAATTACTGAATAATAATATAATAAATATTAAATAAAATTTAATGTATTTGATAGAATTCACCTAATTATTTTTCTTCAAAAATACACAAAATAGTATCAACTAAAACACTTATTTTTGTAAAATTTTTATTCACTGAGTTGCCCTTTTTTTGTATCCATTTCTTATACCAAACCTTGCATTCTTTCCCAAATCAAAGTCATATCTTTAACAACCATTAAACAATTAAAAACCAAAAAAATGACCAAATTCTACCTTTTCAAAGTCATCTTATGCCTGTTTTTTCTCCAACTCGTTGGCGAAACGCTCTGCTCCCAGCCCATCTGCGAACCCAACGCAGCCACCCGCTACCGCACCCGAAATGTGTTTCCAAACGTGGTAGTAGAAACATTTAACTACACCAGAGAAGGCACAACCGACTACGCCCTCGATGTGTATTTTCCTGCCACAGCACCAACCGTCAAAGAAACGGGCGTAGCCAACCGACCACTCGTAATCTGGTCGCACCCAGGCGGTTTTGCCACAGGCAGCAAGGCAGCAGACGACGGCGTGCTGTTTTGTACCACACTGGCTCGAATGGGCTATGTGTGTTTCAACCTCGACTACCGACAAGACCTCGCCGGGCAGATACTAACCGTCGAACGTGCCGTGTACAAAGGCATTCAAGATGGACGTTCAGCAGCCCGTTTTGGCAAAGGATTTAACAACTATTTTGGCATCGACACGGGCAAAGTCTATTTTGCAGGCAGCAGCGCCGGCGGATTCATTGCCCTACACGCCGCCTACATGCAAGAAAGCGAAAGACCTGCCAACACCTATGCTGGCTTTCTACGCTCCGACTTGGGCTGCCTCGACTGTGGCGACAACCAAAACCGTATGCGACGCTATTTTGCCACCGGCAACAGCACCACCAACTCTTCGACGTGGACGGGTCCGACCATCGGCGGCTGGAGCAAAGGCAGCATCAACCTTTGGGGTGCTTTGGGCGATGTAACCTACATAGACCCCACAAATACCGTACCCTTAGACAATGTGCCGCTCCTGAGCCTACATGCCGAAGGCGATGCCACCGTGCCTTCCAATACTGGTCCACCGTTTGGTGTTGCAGGATTTCCAAATGTATTTGGCACACAAGCCATTCGCACCCGTGTGGGTGTGTTGGGAGCCAATGCCCCTTATCTCGAGGCAGCGGTGCTTTGTAGAGAAGACCACGAGTTTTGGCTCAAAGACGACGCCAGCAGCAACGGCGATTTTGCCGACGGCAGCTCGGGCGTTCAGTATGAGTTCATTATGTCGAGGGCAATAGATTTTTTATTTAAAATCCAGACACCTGCATTTAACCAAACGGCTGCTATCTCGGCAAGGGTGCAGACTGCAAGTTCTA
>JAYWHZ010000162.1:0-3355 GCA_043777395.1 Bacteroidota bacterium | reverse complement strand
GCTGCCCTTTTTTAGGTATTTTTCTGCCAGTTCTGCCACGCCACGCCACAATACGATGCTGTGCCATTCGGTTTGGGTATGCGTTTGCCTTTTTTCATTTTTATAACTTTCGGTGGTGGCTAACGAAAATTTTGCTACCTTGATGTTGCCCTCTAAGGTTAGGACTTCGGGGTCGCTGCCGAGGTTGCCGATTAAGAGTACTTTGTTTAGTCGTTTTATCGTCAGATAGTATCTAAGGGGCTTTTGATGTTTTTGATGGTTTGTTTGCTCACGTGGGTGTAGCGAAGCGTAGTTTTGATGTCGTTGTGCCCCAAAAGTTCTTGTATAAATTTAATATCTGTGCCGTTTTCTAACAAGTGCGTAGCAAAACTATGCCTCAATCCATGAATGCCCACTTGTTTATTGATTTTGGCTTTCGTCATCGCTGTCTTAAATACCTGTTGGGCACTTCTAATGCTATATTCGCCGCCGTATTGTCCCTCAAATAGATATTTCTTGGGTTTATATTCCCTACAATATTCCCGTAATTGCCACAAAATACTCTCGGGCAAATTCACATAACGGTCTTTTTTGCCTTTTGATTTTTCAATCAAAACCTGCATATTGCCGCTGTCGATGTCGGTAATTTTCAAATTTATAATTTCACTCACCCGCAAACCCATTCCATAACACAATTTCAGCATCAGGTTGTGTTTTAGATTTTGGGTAACGTCAAATAATTTTTTGATGTCTTTGGTGCCAATGACTTTGGGCAAAATGGAGGGCTTTTTGGGGCGTGGGTGGGCTTGGGACGTTTGTGCAAAATTAAATGTGGTGTTGTATGTCGGCTTGTGTGTTGGCAAACACATATTTTAATTTTGCGAAGGGTTGGGGTTTCGTCGCTTCGTTCGTCTGTCCAACCTTCTGTTAGTGGTCTATTAGCATAGCACACAACGCCCAAATATACGCAACTCGCATATACTTCACCGCAAAAATATGTAAAAACATTATAACCATCAAATATTTTTTAAATATTTTTTAATGCGAATCAAGGGTTAAAAGATAAGGTTGATGAATGCTGCGGCGATTTTTCCGAAGAGGTGAACGAGCAATCCTTTTTCGTCGGCAGGAGAAAAAATAGGCTTTTTACGAATGGTGTTTTCGCAAAAAGCCTACCTAATAAATTACAATTATTGGACTAATTTTACTTCAAATCGTAGCGGTCGGCGTTCATCACCTTCGTCCAAGCCTTTACAAAATTATTGACAAACTTCTCTTTATTGTCGTTTTGGGCATAAACTTCGGCATAAGCACGCAAAATAGAATTTGACCCAAACACCAAATCCACACGGGTAGCCGTCCATTTGGTTTCCCCTGTTTTTCTATCCACAATGTTGTACAGATTGTCGCCAACAGGCTTCCACGAGTAGTTCATATCGGTAAGATTTACAAAAAAATCATTGCTCAATACGCCTTCATTTTCGGTAAAAACACCGTGTTTGCTGCCGCCATAATTGGTGCCCAACACCCGCATTCCACCCAACAAAACCGTCATTTCGGGTGCCGTTAAGCCCATCGAATGGGTTTTATCCAACAACAACTCTTCGGGTTTTGCCTTAAAATCCACTTGGAGCCAATTTCTGTATGCGTCGTGGATAGGTTTCAATACGTCAAATGATTCCACATCGGTCATCTCTGCCGTTGCGTCGCCTCTGCCGGCAGCAAAAGGCACAGCAACTGGATAACCCGCTTTGGCTGCTGCTGCTTCAATGGCTGCACTTCCACCCAACACAATTAAATCGGCGATGCTTATTTTTTTGGAAAACCCTGATTGAATTTCAGTCAGTTTGTTCAATACTTTTTCTAAGCGTTGGGGTTCGTTGCCTGCCCAATTTTTTTGCGGGGCAAGTCTTATTCTTGCCCCATTGGCACCACCTCTAAAATCCGAACTTCTAAATGTTCTTGCGCTATCCCAAGCCGTGTTGATGAGTTCAGCTGGCGTTAAACCGCAATTTAATAATTGTGCTTTTAGGGCTTCAATTTCATTTTCCGACAAAATATAATCAACGGCAGGGACATTATCTTGCCAAATCAAAGCCTCTTTCGGTATATCTGCACCGAGATAGCGACTTTTTGGACCCAAGTCACGGTGTGTTAGTTTGAACCATGCCCTTGCGAAAACATCTTCAAAATAGCGAGGATTTTCATAAAAATGCTGAGAAATTTTGCGGTATTCGGGGTCTTTTATCATCGCCATATCGGCATCGGTCATTATCGGATTTTGTCGTTTTTCGGGCGAATGTGCGTCTATCGGTCTGTCCTCTTCTTTGATGTTAATCGGCTCGTATTGCCAAGCACCTGCGGGGCTTTTTTTGAGTTCCCAATCGTAGGTAAACAACAGATAAAAGTACCCATTGTCCCATTGGGTTGGGTGAGTTGTCCAAGCACCTTCTATGCCACTCGTTACCGTTTCGCCGCCGATGCCCTTTCCTGTTGGGTTTTTCCACCCAAAGCCTTGGTCGGCTATTTCGGCACCTTGGGGGCTTTCGCCCAACAGGTGGGCATTGCCGTTGCCGTGTGCCTTGCCTACGGTGTGTCCGCCGGCGGTTAGTGCCACGGTTTCCTCGTCGTTCATTGCCATACGTTTGAACGTAGTTCTGATGTCGTGGGCGGTATTTAGCGGATTGGGCTGCCCATCTACGCCCTCTGGATTGACGTAAATCAAGCCCAAGTGTGCGGCTGCCAAATGATTTTCGAGCGTACTGCGGTCTTCTACATCGGCATAGCGATGTGCTGACGGTGCAAGAAACGCTTTTTCACTGCCCCAATTGATGTCTTTTTCGGGTTGCCAAATATCCTCTCGCCCGCCTGCAAAACCAAATGTTTTGAAGCCCATTGACTCGTAAGCCATATTGCCTGCCAAAATAAACAAATCTGCCCACGAAATTTTATTGCCATATTTTTGTTTTGTAGGCCAGAGCAGCCTGCGGGCTTTATCCAGATTGGTGTTATCGGGCCAACTGTTTAGGGGTGCGAAACGCAGATTGCCGGTGTTGCTGCCGCCACGTCCGTCCCAAACACGATAGGTGCCAGCGGCGTGCCAAGCCATTCGTATCATCAAACCTCCGTAATGACCCCAGTCGGCGGGCCACCACGATTGGCTTTGGGTCATCATTGCTTTGAGGTCAGTTTTGAGTGCTTCGAGGTCTAATTTTTTAAACTCTTCGGCGTAGTTAAAGGTTTCGCCAAGCGGATTGCTTTTTGCGTCGTGCTGGTGCAAAATATCCAAATTGAGTGCTTTGGGCCACCATTCTGTTACGCTTCTTTCGGTTTGTGTGTTTGTGCCGTGCGGAAACGGGCATTTACCTGCTTTTAA
>JAYWHZ010000161.1:0-3369 GCA_043777395.1 Bacteroidota bacterium | reverse complement strand
TCTACATTGCCACGCCGCCGCTCTATCTCATCAAAAAAGGCAAAGAACAAGAATATTGCTGGACAGACGAAGAACGCAGAGCCGCCGTACAACGGATTGCCAAAGGCGGAAACGAAGCGGCAGTCGTCCAACAACGCTACAAAGGCTTAGGCGAAATGAACGCCGAACAACTCTGGGAAACCACCATGAACCCCCAAACACGCATCCTCAGACGGGTAACGATAGAAAACGCCGCCGAAGCCGACCACACGTTCTCCATGCTCATGGGCGACGACGTACCGCCACGCAGAGACTTCATAGAGCGAAACGCCAAATATGCCCGAATAGATGCCTAAAAAAACACTCTCAAAAAGCTCAAAATTATCCAAAATAAAAACACATAAAACCCAAAATTGATGCAAACCACCAATACCTTGCTGATGGTCAGACCCGTTTGTTTTAAAAAAAATGAACAGACGGCAACCAACAACCATTACCAAAAAGACATAGCAAACCTCCAAAACGAACAGATTAACACCCTTGCACAGCAAGAGTTTGACGGGTTTGCAGCCCTGTTACGGTCAAAAGGCATCGAAATATTGGTTATAGAAGACACTTTGACACCCGAAAAGCCCGACTCCATTTTCCCGAACAATTGGGTCTCTTTTCACGAAGACGGCACGGTGGTCTTATATCCAATGTTTGCCCAAAACAGACGCATCGAACGCCGAACAGATATATTAGAAACACTCCAAAACGACTACCATTTCAAAATAAACCAAACCGTAGATTATTCGTACTACGAGCAAACCGACCAATATCTCGAAGGCACCGGGTCGATGGTCTTAGATAGAGAAAACAAAATCGCCTACGCCGCCATTTCAGACCGAACAGATTTGAGCCTCTTGGATATGTTTTGTGAAGATTTGGGCTACAAATCCATCTATTTTTATGCTTTTCAAGACCCCAACAGCGACAACCCGCAACTCATCTACCACACCAACGTGATGATGAGCGTAGCCGATAAGTTTGCCGTCGTGTGTCTGGAATGCGTGAAAGACGACGAGCAACGCAAAAATTTGAGCATCGCCTTGCGTCGAACACACAAAAAAATAATTGAGATAAGCATGGACCAAACCAACGCTTTTGCAGGCAATATGCTCCAAGTTCACAACCGTCAAGGGCAATCGTTTTTGATTATGAGCCAGTCGGCATTAGAAAGTTTGGACGAAGAGCAAGTGCAAGCCATCAATGAATTTTCGGAGATAGTGGCTGCCAATCTGCATGTGATAGAGACCTGCGGCGGCGGCTCTGCCCGATGTATGCTCGCCGAGGTGTTTTTGCCACGAGTATAGAAAGTATATGCCTTAATTTTTTATAACATTAGAATAAAAAAAACGCTCAAACCGATTGTGGATTGAGCGTTTTTGTATGATAGATAATTGATTTTTACTTGATTTTGGCTTCTGCCCTTGCAATGTATTTGCCTATCTCAAAGAATTCCATAGACGTTTTGTAGTCGTCGCTGATGCGTTGGTAAAGTGCAAGTGCTTCTTGGTTTTTGGATAATTTTTCGGCTACTTGCCCTGCTTTGAGCAAGAAATAAGGCGTGGTGAAGTTGTTGGCTGATGTGTTGGCTGCGTCTCGGTAGGCTACGAAGGCGTTTTCGGTCTTGTCGAGTTCCAGATAGGCATCGCCCAAAGCACCTTTGGCTATCGGGGCAACGATTTGGTCTTTGCTGTCAAACTTATTTAGGGCATCGATGGCATTTTCAAATTGACCTTTTTTGAGGTACGACACGCCGAGGTAGTAGTTGCATAGGTTGGCAGATTTTGTCCAGCTGTAATCGTCTCTTATCTGTTCAAAGCCCAAGTTGTTGCCGTCGCCTTTGATGGCTTTGTCCAAAGAATCCATTTCAAAATAGCGTTCGGCGGCAAAGAGTTGACTTTGGGCTTCTTTTTCACGGTTGGGCAAAAAGTAGGTTGCAAAAAATATCCAGACGGCAACCAACGCCAGCATACCAAGTGCGACGTAGGCGATGATTTGGCGATTTTTTTTCAAAAAATCTTCCGTGCGGTTTAGGGTTTGCTCAACATTGATGGTATCTATGTTGTCCACGATGGTTTTATTTTGCGGGTTTGAACTCATTGGAGTGCTTTGTTTTGGAGTTTCTATTTTTGCCATTTTATGTGCTTTGTTGAGTCATTTTTTCAAAAAAGTATGCAAAGATAACATTTTGAATGAAATTAACAAAAAGAATTGTCGTTATTGATGAATAAAAATAGATTAGCATCAAAAATAAGTAAATTTGTGTTTCTAAAAAGTCAAGATGTATTGCATTAACATTGGGTTCAAAGCAGGTAAAACAAAAAATATTACGCTTATTTTTGTGTTGGTTTGGGGCATTTTGGCTCCTAATATGGCTTTTTGCCAAGCAAATCCTGTTTTTGGTCTCACAATCGTGTGCGATACGCCCAACACATTTTGCCAAAATCTACAATACAAACGTGTTTTTCAAGATTCGCTCTCGAGGCTCAGTTTTTTAAATACTTTTATTAATAACTTGAAAGACAATGGTTATCTGGAAGCCAATTTTGACTTGCTATCTCTACACAAAAACCAACTTCAAGCCAGGCTACATAGCGGCAGTTTGTACCAATGGCATGAGCTCAAAATAGAAAACAACGCAAACACCGTTTTGGTTACAAACGCCGACAGGCAAAGGCTCAAAACCATTAACAAAGAACCCATTTCAATTAAAAAATACAACTATTTAGTCAAAAATATACTCCAAACCTACGAAAACAACGGCTATCCATTTGCCAAAATAAGCCTCGATACCATCAACCACCAACACCACATCGAGACGCAAAGCAACGCTATCGAGGCTCAAATTACCATCACAAAGCAAGAACTCATCACCATCGACAGCCTTTGTTTGTTTGGGACTTACCGCATTGGCGTGGCTTTTTTAGAAGATTATCTGGGCATCAGAGTGGGCGACGTTTACTCGCAACAAAAAATAAATGCCATCAATAGAAAACTGCGAGACTTAAAGTATTTGGAAATCACCCAAGCACCCAAAATCATGTTTTATAAGCAGCGAGCCGTCATTTATATCTTTTTAAAAGACCTTCCAATCAACCAAGCCGACGGCATCGTGGGCGTATTTCCAAACAACCGACTGAACAACAAACTGCTCATCACAGGCGATGTCAATCTGTTGATTTACAACTCTTTGAAGCGAGGCGAACATTTTTCTGTCAATTGGAAACGCCTCAATGTTGGGGTCTCTGACCTAAAAATAAGTGCCAACTATCCTTATATTTTTTCATTGCCGTTGGGCATCGATGCCGATTTTGCTTTGTTTAGAAAAGACTCTCTTTTTTT
>JAYWHZ010000160.1:0-3386 GCA_043777395.1 Bacteroidota bacterium | reverse complement strand
GGGGAGCGGAAACAGCCCAATTTGAGTAAATGCCGGAGTTGTGGCATTGGCATTGAGGTTGATGCTTAGGTCGGCGTATTCTTCGGGCAGTGTTTGGGCTTTGGCAAGGTCATTTACTAAAAAAAAGGACAAGGCAAATATAGTCCAAGCGTTACAAAAAAAACCGGATTGGTGCAAGAGCAGACCACTGGGCTTGCGTCGATTGCGAGGGGTTTGAGAAATCATTTTTTAGTAGTGGTTTTCAATATTAATGGGAAATTGATAATCAATTTGTGTCAACCAAAAAACTTAAAATAAAAAATCTAAAAATGCGAAATATGTATTTTCTCTCTGGGCGAAGGGGTAAATTTTTGCTAGCTATCTGGCTTTGTGTTTGCTGTACCCGCAAACATAACAAATTTTTTATTTATTATTCAAAAAAATATTTTTTTATCTAATTATTTTTTTATCTAATTGATGAGCCGATTAGACTTCAAAATTATCCTAAAACCTTAGAAATCTTACACCGCAACACAATACCAAGACTTTTAAATCGTTAATTGGCAAAATACTCGTAATTTTGACCTTTCAAATGTATCCAATCTATGAATAAAATAAAACGCTATCTCGCCGCCTGTTTGCTTGCTGTGGGTCTGTGGGCTTGCGAAAATAAAACCGTCGAACCTATTGCCATGTACTACCAATATTTTCCCGTGTCTATCGGCGACGAAACCATCTACAACGTTACAGCCATCATCTACGACGACTTTACAAACACCGTCGATACCACACGATACCGACTAAAAGAAATCGTGGACACGACCTACACCAACAACGAAGGCGACAAAACCTACATCATCTATGCCTTTAAAGAAAAAGACGGCTCGTGGCTGCCCTTCCAGACCTATACCGCTACGCCCACCCGCCTGCGTGCCGAACGGGTCGAAAACAACCAACGATACATCAAAATGGTGTTTCCCGTCGTCGAAAACAAAAGCTGGAAAGGCAACGCCAAAACCAACTTAGACAGCTGGGATTATAAATACCTCAACACTCACAAACCGTTCAGTGTCAGTGGCATACGCTTTGACTCGACGCTGCTCATAGACCAAGCACTCGACAGCAACCTGATACAAAAAGTACGCTCCTTTGAATACTACGCCGCAAACGTGGGATTAATCTACAAGCGAAACCTATTTATAGACAAATCGAACAACAAACCAAAAGGATACGACAACACTTACCGCATAGAAAGCTACAAACGCAGACGATAAATTTTCTTAAAACTTCAAAAAAAATAACCTCAAAACCTTGCAGACACACCATTTGTAAGGTTTTGTTGCATAAAAATAGCACAATCCGTTCGAGAATTGTGCTAAAATAAACTTAAACTTTAAAACAATGAAAAACTACAATTCGGTTTTCACAAACCTTGCGGAGAAAGAGGGATTCGAACCCCCGGACCTGTAACAGTCTACAGTTTTCAAGACTGTCGCAATAGACCACTCTGCCATCTCTCCGAGGGCAAAGGTAATATATTTTTTTAAATTGAAAAATAAAATTTAAGAATTTGAAACTAAATCTTCGACTTCGGGCATTTTTGTTGCTTCGCAATGAACAAAAAATCACTTTTTGACTCAAACCAAAAAAATCTAATCGCTTTTATGTTGTTTTTTAGTTCTTCTTTTTACGATTTTGTGGCACTAACCATTCTATCATTGCCGTTCAAATCTTGGCAAATCGCAATGTCTTCAAAACCATAACTTTGTAACAAATCTTTAACTTCTGACCCATAATTTTGGTTGATTTCAAAATAAATCGACCCTTTCTGTGCCAGATAGCAACCCGAAAACTGGCAAATCTGTTCATAAAAAATCAATGGATTATCCGCACCAACAAACAACGCCAAATGGGGTTCAAAATCCAAAACATTGGCATGCATCGTCGTTTTTTCGGCTTGGGTTACATAAGGCGGATTGCTCACGATGACCTCAAATTTTTGATTTGCCAACGGCAAAATACATTCCCATTGATTAGAATCCAAAATATTGAAGTTCAAAAAATGAATGTTCGTATGGTTGAGTTGAGCGTTTTTTTGTGCCAAAATCAAGGCTTCGACCGAAATATCGACGGCATAAACACCACACAAAGGCAGGTTTTTTTTGAGCGAAATGGCTATGCAGCCCGAACCCGTGCCAATATCTACGATGGTTTTGGGTGGTTTATGTTGATGGTTTTGAATGATTTTTTGCACCAATTCTTCTGTTTCGGGTCGTGGAATCAACACATTTGGATTGACAAAAAAAGGCAGGTCAAAAAAATAAGTCTGCCCAATACAATACTGAATGGGTTTGCCTTGGGCGAGTTGGGGCAAGAAATTGATAAGCAAATCTTGCTCAATGTTAGTTTCATCGGTCAATTTTTTATCCCAATTTTGGGCAATATCTTGCCGTGTCCAAGCATATTTATCCATCAAAACCAGATAGATAAATTGTTTGATTTCAGCAACAGAATACAAGTGTTTTAACTCATTTTGAAACAAGCCATTGAGGTCGGAAAGTGAACACATTGTTTTTTTTTAAATTTTGCCGTTTGGGTTTATCGTTAATCGGTTTGATACCAGTTTATCTTGCGTGAAAAATACATCACCAATGCCAAAATCGCAAACAATCCCAGACCGCCAACCAGCAAAGCATAATCTTGGAGCTGAATAATAACAAAAATGAACCCATAAAGCACCACCAGCGTGCCGCCGACGAGCGTTGCCAATTTGCCTTGTTTCAAAATGCTGTTGGCATACCAAGCTATCAGCCCGATGGTCATGGCAGAGGCAATAAAGTAGCCCAAATCAAAGTCGAGGTGTTCGGATATGGAAATGAGCAAGATGTAAAAAATGCACAAACCCAGACCTATCAGGAGGTATTGAAAGGGGTGAACGGAAATGTTGTTGAGGAGTTCTAAAAAATAAAAGACTAAAAACGTCAAGCCAATAAACAGCACGGCATATTTGACGGCTCTCGTCGATTGGGCGTAGCCATCGATGGGTAGCAGCAGATTGACCCCAAAAGCCGACGTGCTGATGTCGTTTAAGCCTTTCGTTACGCCGTCGGCGTTGATTTCTGGCGAGGCGTAGGCGTTGTAGTCTGTTGTGGCGTTGGCATCTTGTGGATTGGAGCCTACAAAATAATTGTTGCCGAGCCAGCTCTGCGGAAAATTTCTGTTGAGGTGCAAGACTTTCCATTGGGCTTCAAACCCCTTGGCGTTGATAATGGCAGGCGATGTAGGCAAAAAAGCCCCGTCGAAGCTTGGGTTTTGCCAGTTTGAGGTCATTTTTACGTTGGTTTCTTGCCCTGTGGGGATAAAATAGAGCAGTTGAGAGCCTTTGAGTGCCAAATCGATACTAAAAG
>JAYWHZ010000159.1:0-3389 GCA_043777395.1 Bacteroidota bacterium | reverse complement strand
TTTTTCAAATATTAAAAATAAAAGATAACAATTTATTCGACACTCAAACAAAAGTCTATCAATCAATTGCCCCAATAATTTTCTCTATCCAAACTGCGGTAGTGAATGGCTTCGGCAAGGTGTTCAACTTTTATGTCGGCACTCTGAGCCAAGTCGGCTATCGTCCGAGACACTTTCAGTATCCTATCATAAGCCCTCGCCGAAAGTCCCAAACGCTCCATTGCCGTTTTGAGAAGTGCCTCGCCCGATACACCAATTTTGCACACCTCACGAACCATCTGAGAAGGCATTTGAGCATTAGAATAAAGCCCTTTTTGGTCCGAAAAACGGTCTTTTTGAAACTGTCGAGCCGTTTTGACACGCTCTCTGATGGTCTTGCTCTTCTCTTCGGGCTTCAAATGATTGCTCAATTCATCAAACTTTACGGGCGTTACCTCAATGTGAATATCTATCCTATCGAGTAGCGGACCCGATACTTTGCTCAGATAGCGCTGCACCACGCCAGCCCCACACGTGCAATCTTTTTCGGGGTGGTTGTAGTAGCCGCAAGGGCAAGGATTCATCGAAGCCACTAACATAAAACTGGCAGGATAATCAATAGAAAATTTAGCCCTCGAGATGCTCACCCGTCGCTCCTCCAAAGGCTGCCGCAAAACCTCCAACACCGAGCGCTTAAACTCCGGCAACTCGTCGAGAAACAGCACGCCGTTGTGAGCCAATGATATTTCGCCGGGCTGAGGCACCTGACCGCCACCCACCAAGGCAATGTCCGAAATGGTGTGGTGTGGACTGCGAAAGGGTCTTGTGGCAATGAGTGCCGTGTCGGCGGCTAATTTTCCAGCCACCGAATGGATTTTTGTGGTTTCTAAGGCTTCTTGGAGGTCTAAGGGCGGCAAGATGGTAGCAAGTCTTTTGGAGAGCATCGTTTTGCCTGCTCCCGGCGGACCGATTAGCAAGATGTTATGGCCACCAGCGGCGGCCACTTCCATGGCTCTTTTGATGTTTTGTTGCCCTTTTACGTCGCTAAAATCAACTTCGTATTCGCTTGTTTGTTCTTCAAAAATATCTCTTGTGTTGATGTTTGCTGCTTCGAGTTGGCGTTCACCCCTAAAAAACTCTACGACTTCCAATATATTTTCAATGCCATAAACCTCCAAACTATTTACGATGCCTGCCTCACGGGCGTTTTGTTTGGGCAATATAAACCCTTTGAAACCCTCTTTTCGTGCCTGAATAGCAATGGGCAAAGCCCCTTTGATGGGCTGCAAGTTGCCGTCCAAAGAGAGTTCGCCCATGATGAGGTATTTGTCTATGTTGTCGGTCGGAATTTGCCCCGAGCCTGCCAAGATAGCGATGGCTACGGTCAGGTCGTAGGCAGAGCCTTCTTTGCGGATGTCGGCGGGCGATAGATTGACCACGATTTTCATGCGGGGCATTTTGAGACCCACGTTTTTGAGGGCTGACTCGATGCGTTGTTGTCCCTCTTTGACGGCATTGTCGGGCAAGCCAACCAAAAAATAGCCGATTGAGCCAGCCGTTACATCGACTTCGGCAGTGATGGTGGTTGCACTTACGCCATAGACAGCACTTCCAAATGTTTTGACCAACATAAACGACCTTGATTATTAAAAATGAATTGAAAAAATGGTTAATTCCTTAATGTTTATTTAAAAAATGGGTTTCAATCATCAGATAAAACAAAGTTACATCATAAAATAAATATACAACGGGATAGAAGCAAACAAGATAGGCACCACGATGGCAAATATTTTGCCGCCGAGCTGCATCTTGCCGTAGATACTTTTGTAGCCCAAGCCCAAGCTTTGGAAGCCGCTCGCTACGCCGTGATAGAGGTGAAAACCAACGCCAAACATTGCCAAGACATACAAAATGACTGCAAAGGGTTCTTGAAATTCAGCCACAACGATGGTGTGTAAGTCTTTGATTTCTTTGTTGTAGTTTTGAGAAAACTGAACGGGCAGGTTGCCCCAGTGCATCTCATACCAAAAGTTTCGCATGTGAATAACGATAAACGCAAGTACAATCGTACCCAATATGCCCATGTTTCGGCTCGTCCAATGGCTATTGGCGTTGTTGGCATTGGCAACGGCGTAGCCGATGGGTCGGGCTTTGCGGTTGGCGAGCGACAGGACGATAGCGTCTGCTACGTGAACAAATATGCTGGCGTAGGTGATGTAGCTCAGGAGTTTTACGGCGGGGTTGTGGGTCATAAAATAGGCATATTCATTAAATTGGAGTTTGCCTGCTTCGCCACCCAAAAAAAGTTGGAGGTTGCCTGCCAAATGCCCCATGAGAAACACGACTAAAAACAGCCCTGTGAGTGCCATCAAAACTTTTTTTCCAATTACGGACTTGATTAAACCGCCTCTTTGGTTACTTTTCATATATCAAAAATTATTGTTAGTTACAAATTGAGTTGCAACACCGTCTCGAAAGGTGTTTACAAAAATAGTTCTTTTAATTCTTAAACCATTAAACAATTTAATTACCCGTTGTGTTTTTGGAAAAAGGTTTGTTTTTGGATAATACTTTGTTGCAAATCATTATTTATATTTTTTTGAAACCGACGGAGGCATATCAAAAGTGTATCTGTAAGTATGAAATATTCGGTGTGGTTTGCCGCCGATGGATTTTATGGTGCCAATCATTTTGGGATTAAAGTCGCCGACCCAAGCCATTTCTATCGTTTTGTAGTGTGGGTTTTTGTAGAGGTAGCTGGCGGCGTGGTGTATCAGGGCTGCGTCTATGCCCAGCGCTTGGTGTTTGGGTACAATGCCAAAGACCACGCCGTAGATGCTGTCGATGGTTTTAAGTCGGAGTTGAGTCCAGAAAAATATTTTTTGAAGCCAGTTCATCTTGCCGTTTAGTTTTTTTATGATGGGGTTGATGTCGGGCATGGAGATGAAGAAAGCGATGGGTTCACCCTCAAAATAGGCAAACCACAGGAGGCGTTCGTCGGCGATGGGTTTTATTTTTTGAAAAATTTTTTTCACATCCGTTGCCGCCAGCGGTTTAAAGAATGTGGTGTGTTGTTTCCAAGCGTTGTTGTATATGGCTATAAAGTCGGCTACGAGCTTGTCGAGGTTGTTTTTGTTGGCGTGTGCAAAGGTGTATCGTTGGTCTTGTTTTATGTTGTTGGCTCGTATTTGGTATTTTGGGTTTAGCGGCGTGTCTAATGGTCGTATGAAGGTGTGTTGTTTGAAATGGATTTGGAAGCCATAGTGTTCGATTAGGGTTTGATAATAAGGCGGATTGTAGGGCATACAGTAGATGGGCTGTGCAAAATTGGAGACGAGCAGCCCCCACCAATTGCTTCGGTCGCCAAAGTTTATGGGTGCTTCTATGGTGTTCATGCCTTGCGAGGCGAG
>JAYWHZ010000158.1:0-3392 GCA_043777395.1 Bacteroidota bacterium | reverse complement strand
TGCTCCCAAAAAGCCCATAATGGGCAATGTATTTGGTGATGATAGACTCTCTTATTCGGGCTTCTTCGGCGGGTTTGGTCAGCAGCAAATGGTCTTTGATGGTGATGCCAATATCACGGGTAAAAATAAAATTGGGCAAGGGGTGAAACAAAAATTTGTCTTTGTTTTTGACCTGCAAAACGCCCGTAATCAATACCGTAGCCAGTTTTTCGGGTTCGAGTTTGAGGAGTTGGTGCTGCGTTGCAAAATCGCATTGCTCGATGGCACAGATAGAGGCAACCAATCGGTTTTTTACGTCGTCGTTTTTCAATATTTTAATCAACAAATATTCTATATCCAACACTTTATCCGATTGGAAGTAGCTCGGTTTGTTGGGTTTAAAAAAATCGTCGTGTGCCGTGCTATTTTTCTTTTTCTTGGGTCTGTTTTTAATCACTTCGGGGTCCAAAAACCACAGCAATACTTGCAAATATTGGTAATATTCTTCTCTCATTTTTTCGAGATAGACAATGTCGTCGTAGAGCAATTCGTCTTTCATGCTGGGCAATATTTTGCCGATGCCTGCGTCGGGACTGTGAACGATGAGGCGTTTGAGTGTGGCTATTTCGGAACTCACAAAGATAGAATTTTCCATATCAAAAAAAAAGGGGTTGGTTGAAGGCGGCATATTGCCGTTTTGAAATGCAAAGGTAACAAAATTTCAGGGTTTAATTTGAACGGATAGAGATAGTTTTTTTGTGTTCAAAAAAATTTTTTACAAACAAAGCGATTTATGTGTACTTTTGGCGTGTGGTCTGCGTTTTTAATGGCGTTGATTGGCAAATGTCGTATCAATAAATATACCAAAAAAAAACCTTTAAACCCTCGAAGTATGCGTGTTATCTGTCTCGTTTTTTGGCTTATGAATAGCGTTTTGTGCCTCAAAAATGCCTCTGCTCAACTCATCAAGGTAGAAGACTTTGCCGACCCTTTTGGGGCTATTCCATTTAATAAAAATTTTATTAAACAACACCAAATAAAAGCCATCTTGATGGATAAAAAAGTAGGCGACAAGGCAAAAGAACGCCCCTTTGCCCACAATTATTATCAGTTTGACAGCGACGGAAACTTGACCAAATACATCTCGGTGATAGGTAAAGACACCAACAGCATCAGTGAATATATTTACCAAAACAACCAACTGAGGTTTGAAACATTGTATCATCGGCAATGGAATAAAACCGAAGTTTTTACCTATTTTTATGAGAAAAACCAACTCGTAAAAAAGCAAAAAACCGAAAAAAAGGAACTCAAATTTATTGAAAACTACAGCTACAACGCCAGCAAACAACTCAAAAAAACGACGTTTATTACCGGTTTCGACAGCCGAATAACGCATTTTTCATACATAAACACCAACAAACAGGCTAAACTGCAGCACGCCATCACCAACAACAAAACGGGTGCTACAATCAACCAACGAAACTATCTCTACAATGATTTTGGCGACTTGGTAGCCATCAGAAGCAAAACCGAGGAAGACCAAACCGAATACCTTTTTGAGTACAACAACCAGATGATGTTTAGCAAATTTACCTTCATAAAAAACGAAAAACAGATCTTTGAAAAATCTTTTCACTACGACACAAGAGGGTTTTTGCTCACCGAAACGCAAGTTGCCGCCGACCCCAAAGTTGGCACCATCAAAGTGCATTATAAATACGTTTACAATCCATAAAAAAAGTCTCCGAAGAGACTTTGAGAGTTCAAATTATTCGATTTTTGTTGTCCAATCCAGTTCCACATCGGTGCTGCCCGTGCCGATGTTGCCGTCTTTGGTGTTGGGTTGGTGTTTGAGGGTAATTTTTACTTTGCCTTGCGAAGCATTGCCCGTTTTCCATTTGGTTTGCAAGCCCAACGGGTTGTTTTTGCTGTCTTTGTCGAGATAGCTTACTGTGAGATTGACACCGTTTTTGACAAAGAAAAACTGATGGTCATCGGCTTCCTTCAAAATTTCGGCACCGATGTCTTCTTTTTTACCCGATTTCGACTCATCAAAAACACCCACTTTTAGCGTGTAGGTTTTGTTGGGCATGAGCCTAATGTCGTCAAACTGCGTAGGTGCGTTGCCGCCGCTGCCGTCCGTATCCTTAAAAATCGCCTTGACGGTGTTGGACACATCGCTGCTATCGACAAACGTCAGGTCCACAGTCGTAATAACCTCCTCTTCGTTATCTACGTTGCCAAACAAATTGCAGCCTGTCAAAACATAAAAACTGCTGGCAATTGCCAAAAATACAAGAATGCTTTTTTTCATTTTCTGGGTTTTAAATGGTTGATTTTTTTTGTTAAATGCAATATTGTTGCAAAGATAGATTATTAATTTGATAAATGCAATATTGTTGCAAAAAATAAATTTAATTTAAGTCCAAACCACAAAATTACATCTTAATATTTATTTTCAGGGCAATATTTCGACCAATTTCATCGCTAAAATACCGCATTCTGTTCATATAATCTCTATACGCCACATTGCCAAGGTTGTTGATTGTGAGTCCAAAAGTGGTGTTTTTTAAAGCCATTCCACAAGCAAAATTGAGTACATTATAACCGTTTGGCGAGTCGATATAGTCACTGTTTTGAGGTAAATTCTTTTGTTTTGCCACCGACAACACACCCAATTCAACATACAAATCATACCAATCTGAGGTGTATTTTACCTTATTTTCTATCCTATTGGCTGGCATCTGTATCAAAAAATTTTGTTCACTTTTATTCCAAGCCTCCAAAAAAGACACCCTCAAATGGTAAGAAAAATGGCTTATCAAACGGCAATTGATTTGGGCATCAACACCCGAAAGCACCACATGGGCTTGCTCATATCCAAACGTCGGAAAAGCCCCTCTAACGGTCAAAGTCGCTGGCAATTTGGGTTGCAGATAAATAAAATTATATATAATATTGTTATACATATTAAGTTCAAAATCAATGTGTTTGCTGCGGTAATTGGCATTCAGATTGAGATTTTGAGAACGCTCCGTTTGTAGGTTTTTATTCCCAATTTCGACGCTTGCCGAGCCATGATGCAAGCCATTTGAAAACAATTCATTGACCGACGGCGGTCGCCTTGCAGAAGAAATATTGAGGCTCGTTTGCCATTTTGTATTCCACTGATAAGCGATTCCAAACATTGCCGAACCGTTTTTGAACCCCAAAATATGAGGGTTTTGTCGGTTGTTGGCACTTTCAAACACATTGAGATATTTATAATCCAAACGCACAGCCGCTTCGAGGCTAAAATGCTTATAGATAAAGGTTTCGGAGGCAAAAACGCCGCCGCCCACGTTTATAAAATTGGGTAAAAACAACCGTCCCGAATAGCCATTGGCTTGCACAAGGGCATTGAACCCAAT
>JAYWHZ010000157.1:0-3393 GCA_043777395.1 Bacteroidota bacterium | reverse complement strand
TGGTATCTCTATCTCATAATAGTTGTTTACAAAGTCATTTCCAAAGCGAATAAAAGCAGTCATCTCGCCTTGTTTTTCGCCCGTAACGTCGATGGTGTTGTTGGTGTTTAATTTGCCTTCGGCATGAACAAACATTTTTATTCTTTTGTAGGCACGAATATCGAAGCCCGAGTTTTTGAATGTCGCACGGGCATCGCCGTCTTCCAAATTGCAGACATCTAAACGCAGCGACTGCTCGTTGAGGAGCTGTGTATTGGGCGAAAAAGCGTTTTGTTGCCTTTGTATTCCGGGCGGAACGATGTAACGAATAGGCGATTTTTGTCCATTTTCCTCGATATTGACCGTAGAGACCACAAAGCTTGTGCGGTTTTGGTCGTCGATGGGTACGAGCTCGCCCGGCTTTTGGAGCGATTGGGTGTAGCGTCGCCAATCGGTGCGAACCAGTTGGAGGGTTGCAAACCTACAATTGACCGTTTCTTCAAAATTGGTGAGATACATACGCATAAACCTGATTGATTTATAATCGGTGATGTTTCCAACTTTTTTATCGGGTTTTTGGATTGGGATTCTAAATTGATACCAGATGGCGTTGCGGTTGGTGCCGTTTTTGAGCCTCACATTGGTTATGACCTTATCGACTACATAGCCCGTTCCCACTTTGAGGTCGTCTTTTCGCATGCTCACTTTGTATTCGTAGTAGGCTTCTACCTGCGAGAGGGCGTTGTCTTGGTTAATGTCTTCGTTGTTTGGAATGTTGGTTGCGACGGTCGGAAAGGGTTCGTTGGTTTGCTCTGGCACGGGCGAATTGCCTTCTGGTTTATTAAAATGTTTGTAGCGCTGAACGATGTCTAAGCGTTCGTTGTCGTAGTCGGTGCCTCTAAAATGGTGATAATCGTCGTTTGCAGGGTCTTTTTGTATTTGTTCGAAGGCATTCGGCGAAGTTGTATTTTGAGCTTGATTGACGAAGTTATTGAAGAACTGGCGTTCTTTTGCAGAGTTCATGCCGTCGTAGCCCACGTCTTGTGCTATTCGGGCGGCGGGGTCGTTGTCAAAGGCATTGACGATGGGTTGAAGTCGAGGCACGTAGCCCCAAGCGGTGCTGTCTATCTGGGCAAGGTTGTTTGGGTTTTTGGGCAATCCATTTTCATAAAACCGCCTGCCATCTTTCAAAACATCTTCTGAGACCGTGCCGAGGTCAAAATAGAGGTCTCCGCCTTGGTGCTGCGGGTTGTCTATGTAAGGATCCATCATCCAAAACTCGATATACTCAATGTTGTTTGCCTCAAAATCGTTGTTTAAAATTCTTCTTTGGATACCAGCCCAAGCCTGTTTGGGGTTTTTAAGTTCGCCACTGGCGTTGATTTGGTCGGCGTTGAAGTTGTAAGAACCCCTTTCTTTTGGATAAAAAGCAAGGTCAAACGTTGGCAGTATGCCGGGCTGTGTGTTGTTGAGTTGTCGGTTTGGAAAAACTTCTTGCACAGTTACTTGCCTCATAAATTGGTTTGACTGCATGGCTGTTGTGATGATGTCGTTTGAAAACACATTGCCAAAAAATATGGGGTCGATTTGAAACCAACTGAGGTGCGCTCGGTTTTTGCCGTTTCGCAGGTCGTTTCTTAGGGTTGCCTCGGCAAGTGTAGAGGGCGTTGAGGCGACGTGCCATTGGTTGAATTGGGTCATCGAAATGGCGTTTCTTGTGCCTTCAAAGTCATCGATATAAGAGATGCCATTTTTGTCTAATGGTTCTTCTTTTGAGCCGTTGCTCTGTATTACTTTTGAACTTCCAGGAAACAGGTGTGCATATTCGCCAATGATGGCAATGTTGGAGGGTTCTTTGGTTTGGAGGAGCGGCAGTTTGTCTATCAGTCGGGTGAGGTATCGGGATTCGGTGGTGTAGCTGCCATCTAAACCCACGACGGTGTTTGAGACGGGTTCTTGCCCTTGATTGACTTTTTGGGTAAATGGTCTTTGCCCCAAGTGTAGAATGGTGCTTCCGAGTGCAAAATTTTTGGCGGCTTGGTAGTCAAAGCGTTGGGCGATGAGTGCATTGGGCTGTGGGTTTGCCATTTGGTTTTCTTCGTAGCACACTTCTATGACTTCGCCCGAGTTGGTCAAGCCGGCTTGTAGTAATCGCAGCCTGCCCAGGTCGTAGTCCATATTAAAATCTACGCCTTCGGTGAGTTGTCGGTTTCCGGCTCTTACTTTGACGGAGTTTGGTGGGATATTAAAGGCGTTGAGTATAATTTCTTGCCCTGAGCTGCCTTGGTATCGCCCTTTGAGCCTAAATCGGTTGTTTTGGGGAAATTGTTGGGCCCAGGCTCTGGTGGAGTCGTAGAGTTGTGGGTAGGCATATTTTGTCCATAGGGCATCGTTGAGTTGTCCGTTTTGGGTAAAGGCATCTTTGAGGTCATTGCCAAAGGGTTCGATTTTGGGGAATATTATTCTGCCGTTTTGTATCTGGACGGTGAGTCCGGGAATGAAGTCAAAAAATCCATCGGGTGTTGGTTCTTGCTGCACGTTTAGTCGGTCGAGACCCAAGAGTTGGAGGAGGAGCTGTCCTGATTTTGGACCTTCGGGAAGAAAATTTTTGTAGCCGTTGAGTACGTCGGTATAGACGACGTTGAGCTGGAAGTCTTGTTGTCCGAGGTTAAATGTGTTGAGGGTATAAATATTTTTCATCATCAGGTCCCACATGGGTGTTTGGGTTCTGATGGTTGTGCCTTTGAGCAGTTTGAGGTAGATGGCTGTTGGGTTGTTTTGTTCGTTTAGGATTTCGGTTGAGAACTCTCCTACCCTATACACTTTTCCATTGATGGTATATTCAAATGCCACACCGAGTACCTCGTCGTTGTTTAGTGGGCTGTTGAGTGAGATGTAGCCTAATTGTGGGTTAAAAGTATATTCGTTGAGGGTTAATTTTCTTGCAAAGGTGAGTTCATAATCTAAGGTGTTGGTGAGTTTGTTGAGGTTTTGGTCTTGCTCTATGGCACCCAGCGTGGTGTTCGATTGCCTGATGGGTGTGTTGTTGGTGAGTCTATAAAACAAGTCATTGGCATCGTTGAATGGAAAAGGTTGGTTGTTCAGGATATTAACCACGCCTTGGTTGTCGGTCAGTCGGGTGTTTTCGCCCAAGTCGGTAAACGCCACGATGTCTCTCACTTCGGCACTTTGGCTGTTGCCCCTTGTTACCCAAACTTCTACCCTTGTGATTTGTGCTTGCGACTGAATGATGGGTATTCGAGCCATGGCTCGGTTGTAGTTTTCTCGAAAGTAGTGTGCCAAAAAAAAGTGTCTGTTTGCGTCGTATTCGTCGGCCGGAATGTTAAATTCCATCGATTGGGCACCGTTTTGAACCGTAACGCAGTTGTTTCGTCCTTGCTGTTGAGATAGCAC
>JAYWHZ010000156.1:0-3403 GCA_043777395.1 Bacteroidota bacterium | reverse complement strand
GTGTAGTCTATCGCCCCCTTGATGCCCAGCCCGATTTTGATTGCTTTGGTGAGTTTTTCGGCGGTAAATTTGTAGAGTTGCAAAAATTCGGGTGTAATGTATCCTGTATGATATTATTAAAATAGACAAACAGGACGTACTTTTGGGTTATGTTCAAAGCAACTCAAAAAGTATAAAGCATTTGATAATCAGTATGTTACTTCGCAATTGTGGCATAATAGATATTGAAAAAACAACCTGTTTCTCCAAAAAAGATGCATACCACGAAGCCGCTATCAAAATAATGTTTGAATACCGAAATTATCACCATCATATATTTTGAACCACTACCGAAAAAGAAATATGAAACACGAAAATAACTCTTTTGTTGATGAAGTGGTTTTTTTGGAGCAATTTTTATCTTATCCATGAAAATACCTTAACTTTGCTTGCATTTGATATTGAACGTAGCGATGAGCAGCAAAATTATAATTGGTATTGACCCTGGCACTGTGGTGATGGGCTACGGCGTGATATCCGTTGAGGGCAGCAAAGTAGAGGTGTTGGCCATGGGCGTGGTGGCGTTGGATAAGTTTGAAGACCATTATGTGCGTCTGCGTCTTATTTTTGAAAAAACTTTGTCGTTGATAGAGCAATACTTGCCCGATGAGTTGGCTATTGAGTCGCCATTTTTTGGAAAAAACATGCAGATAGCCCTCAAATTGGGTCGTGTTCAAGGCATTGCGATGGCTGCGGCATTGTATAGAGACATACCCATAGCCGAATATGCACCTCGTAAAGTGAAGCAATCTATCACCGGAAACGGCAATGCCACCAAAGAAGGTGTGTTGATGATGCTGCAACAAATTCTTAAAATTACCGATATACCACAGTTTTTAGATGCCAGCGATGGCTTGGCAGTTGCACTTTGTCACCATTTGCAAACGCACAATGCCTTGCCAAAAAACAAAGTTGAGACCAGCAGCAAGATACCCAAATCAAAAGCCAAAAAAGGCAACCAGTGGGGCAGTTTTGTTAATAACAACCAAGATAGGGTGTTGAATAAAAGTTGAAAATTAGTCTTGATGGCGTTCAATCGCCTTTTTTTTGGTTATCAAACTAAAGTTCTCGGAATAGTTTTTTCTATTTTTGGTTAATTTTTTTTTGTGTTGTTAAAACTTGTTAGGATTAGTGTGCTGCATAAATTATGTGTTTTATTTGGTAATGGGATTTTTTGAGTATTTGTGCAACAAAAAATAATCTCGTAAAATATTGTGTATTTTTGCGGTAGTAAAACATTAGCCAAAAAATTTGCTTAAAAACTGGCAAACGATTTTATAAATATAACAGTTAAAAGTACATTAAAATCATAATCCATAAACCATAAAATGCCTAACACAACCACCACAACCCAACTCGAAGAGCTCTACCAAGAACTGGAAGAACACCTCACGCCCGAATCCAAAAAAATGCTCGCAAACTGGCAAACATTAAAACAAAATTACCAACAAGAATTTTTTACCTACAAAGTCAGAGACAAAGAAATAAAAATAAAAAACCATACCACAAGCCTCTCAAACCTTAATATCCCAAAAATTGCCCTGCCCAAATACAACGATTGGGGCGATGTGCTACGCTGGCTCTCGCAAGAAAACGTACCCGGAACATTCCCATTCACCGCCGGTAATTTTCCCTTCAAACGTGAAAACGAAGACCCTACACGCATGTTTGCAGGCGAAGGAAACCCCGAACGAACCAACAAACGCTTTCATTACGTCTCTTTGGGAATGCCCGCCAAACGCCTCTCGACCGCTTTCGACTCGGTAACGCTCTATGGCAACGACCCCGACTACCGGCCCGACATCTACGGCAAAATTGGCAACGCAGGCGTATCCATCTGCTGCCTCGACGATGCCAAAAAACTCTACTCGGGTTTCAACCTCTGCGACCCCACAACCTCCGTATCCATGACCATCAACGGACCAGCACCCATGCTGCTGGGCTTTTTTATGAACGCCGCCATAGACCAACAATGCGAAATCTACATCAAAGAAAACGGATTGGAAGACGAGGTAAAACAAAAAATCAAACATATTTTTAAAAATAAAAAACAACCCCAATACAACGAAAAACAACTCCCCGAAGGCAACAACGGGCTCGGATTGATGCTACTCGGTATCACAGGCGACCAAGTGCTGCCAAAAGAAACCTACGAAACCATCAAAAAACAAGCCCTCTCCCAAACACGTGGAACCGTCCAAGCCGACATACTCAAAGAAGACCAAGCACAAAACACGTGCATTTTCTCTACCGAATTTGCCCTGCGGCTGATGGGCGACGTACAAGAATACTTTATCCAACACAAAGTCCGAAACTTTTATTCGGTCTCTATCTCGGGCTACCACATTGCCGAAGCAGGTGCCAACCCCGTAACCCAACTCGCCTTTACGCTCTCAAATGGCTTCACCTACATCGAATATTACCTCAGCAGAGGCATGAACATCGACGATTTTGCACCCAATCTGTCTTTTTTCTTTTCAAACGGCATAGACCCCGAATACGCTGTCATCGGGCGTGTGGCTCGTCGAATATGGGCAAAAGCCATTAAACACAAATACAACGGCAACGAACGAAGCCAGATGCTCAAATACCATATTCAAACCTCCGGACGCTCGCTACACTCACAAGAGATTGACTTCAACGACATTCGCACAACCCTGCAAGCACTCTACGCCATCTACGACAACTGCAACTCACTACATACCAATGCCTACGACGAAGCCATCACCACACCGACAGAAGAGAGCGTCAGACGGGCAATGGCTATCCAACTCATCATAAATAAAGAATTGGGTTTGGCAAAAAACCAAAACCCAACACAAGGGTCTTTTATCATCGAAGAACTGACCGAGCTCGTCGAAGAAGCCGTCTTGATAGAATTTAATCGAATAAACGAACGAGGCGGCGTGTTGGGAGCAATGGAAACGATGTATCAACGCAACAAAATTCAAGAAGAATCGATGCTCTACGAAATGCAAAAACACACAGGCGAACTGCCGCTCATCGGCGTAAATACATTTCTAAACTCAAAAGGCTCGCCAACCATTTTACCCGCCGAAGTCATTCGCTCTACCGAACAAGAAAAAGAACTCCAAATCCAAACCGTCCAAAACCTCAACAACCAAAACAAAAATCTGACACCCACAATACTCAAAAAACTGCAACAATCAGCCATCAATAACAACAATATTTTTGACGACTTGATGGAAGCAACCAAACACTGCTCGCTGGGGCAAATCACACACGCACTCTACCAAGTCGGTGGGCAATATCGCCGAAATATGTAAAAATTAAATCCATAAATATCTCATCAATACAACCAATTATTTCAATTCAAAAAAATGCAAACCATCAACAACATCAA
>JAYWHZ010000155.1:0-3413 GCA_043777395.1 Bacteroidota bacterium | reverse complement strand
TTGCCCGAGCCTGCTGGTCCGATGGCAAAAGTGATGTCGTTTTGCATAGCCGAGACGACCATCAGGCGTTGGTTTGGTGTTTTGGCTTTGATAACGCTGCCGTTGTTGCCATAAACGAGTGCTTCGTCGGGTGCGGTAGCTGGTGTTTGGTGGCTGCCGAGCCATTTTACGCCCTCGTCTATCAAGAGCATGGTGAGCTCGTCGTCTGAAATGGTTGTTTTTTTGGCGTAATGGTCTAAGATGAGGTTAAATTTTTGCTTAAATTCGTCTAAGGGTTCATCGTTTCCTGCTATTTTGAGTACGTCGCCCCGTGAGGTGATTCGGACTTCGGGAAATGCTTTTTTGAGGATAGAGAGCTTACTGTTGTTGGCACCACAAAATTCGAGTGGGTCTATGTGTTCAAATCTAAAATTAAATTCTGTCAAGATGATAATTGTTAAAAAAAATTAAAATGATTTTAAAATGATTTTGGAATTTGGCATTTACAAACGGTGTATTCTGCACACAAAAGTACATCAATTTTTAGACTTTATTTAGATTTTATGCGTTGGCTGCGATTTTTTGAGGTCTCTCATTTTGTTGAGGAGTTGATTGAGCGTTTGGGCTTGTTTGTGGGTCAATTTTGAGAGCATATCATCTAATTGTTGTTCTTTAACATCGATTTTGGTCAGGAGTTCTAAGCCTTTTTTGGCTATCGAGACGGCTACAAATCGTTTGTCGTCTTGATTGACCTTGCGTGAAATTAAACCTATCCGATGGAGTTTATCTACAATTCTGGACGAGTCGGAGTTTTTGTCGACCATGCGTTCTCTGATGTCCGACGTACTCAAAGCCTGCCCGATGCTGCCCCTGAGTATCCGCAAAACATTGTATTGTTGGGGTGTGAGACCATATTGTGCAAAAAAAATTTTGTGTTCGGTCATCAACCAATTTGCCGAATAAATCAGGTTTAGGCTTGCCTTTTGAAACTCATTACGAAAGGTCTTTTGCTTAATTTCGGTTTCAATGCTTGTCATTACAAAAAAGTATTTTTGAGATATGAAGTGTGTTTTATGGATTAGAAGTGAGATACAAAAATAATTTATTTTAAGATATTGTGGCGTATATTGATTGTTTTTGAGGGTTATAATGGCTAATCGTCTATCAAAAATACATTTTTATAAATATTACACTACTTTTGTAGGGTCAAAACCACAGCCCAAAAAACATTCACCCAATAGGTCCATACCAACATTGAAAACCAAAGACACACACATACGCCTGATATTTGGACTCAAACTCAGGCAGCTCCGCAAAGAACGTGGCTACTCTACCGCCGAACTCGCAGGCAAGCTCGGTCTGTCTATGTCGTATCTCAATGAGATAGAAAACGGCAAAAAATATCCCAAAACAGACAAAATCATGTCTATCTCGCAAGCACTCGACGTGCCTTACGACAGGATGGTATCCCTAAAACTCACCAAAAACTTAGCACCCATCGGGCAAATCCTCGAATCGAACCTCTTGGACGATATTCCCTTAGAACTCTTTGGCATCGACTCCCAAAAACTCATCGAAATCATAGCCGATGCACCCATGAAGGTCTCGGCGTTTATCAGCACCATCATCGAAATTGGACGGCTATATGGCATGACACAAGAAAATTTTTACTTTGCAGCCCTGCGTTCCTATCAAGAACTCAACGAAAACTATTTTGAAGACTTAGAAAAACAAGTGGCTCTTTTTAGAAATGAATTTAAAATGCACAACCAATCGTTTGATGCCAAAACCCTACAAGACCTTTTAGAAACACAATATGGCTACGATATAGACCAAGAAACACTCGGAAAACAGCCTCAACTCAACAACATCAGGTCGTATTTTATACCAAAAAAAAGAAAACTATTGATCAATAAACACTTAGCCGACACCCAAAAAGCATTCTTGTTTGGCAAAGAAATCGGATACCAATACATGAAACTCGGCGACGAACGAGAGTACATAACCCCTTGGTACAAGCCTAGCTCCTTCGAGCAAGTGCTGGGAAACCTCAAACAAAGCTACTTCTCGGGGGCTTTGATGATAAATGAAACCGATTTGGTAGCCGATTTGGAACACTTTTTTAGCCAAAACCAATGGAACGGCAGCCTACTCAATGAACTCATGCACAAATACAACTCCTCGCCCGAGATGTTTATGCAGCGGCTCACCAACCTGGTACCAAAACATTTTGGACTCAACAACCTCTTTTTCTTGCGGTTTAACAAAGATTTTGAACGAAACAACGACGAAACACACCTCACCAAAGAACTACACATCGGGCAACTACACAACCCACACGCAACCGAACTCAACGAACACTACTGCCGACGGTGGATTTCGACCAGCATTTTTGAACACATCAAACAACTTTCAGATGCGGGTCAATATACGCAGCCCATCGTCGCTGCCCAAAAATCGAGACACATAGACACCAAAAAAGACTATTTTTGCATTACATTTGCACGCAAAATGGGCAGAAACCCAAACCAAAGCCTCTCCGTAACGATTGGCATATTGATTAACAACGACTCTAAAAAGAAAATAAAATTTATAGACGACCCGCAAGTTCCCACAAGAGACGTAAACCAAGCCTGCGAACGATGCTCCATTGCAGACTGCGCCCAAAGAGCCGCACCAGCCAAAAGCGTTGAAGAAGCCCGAAACCACGAATATATCGAAAATACACTCAAAAATTTGGAATAAATGCAACGATTTGCCCAAAAAAACGTCTGAACAATAACCAAAATATCTGAAAACAGATAAACTAAAAATGAAAAAAAATGTTTTCTTAATTTTCTTTTTAGTGTCCAATGCCTTGCTATCCAGCCCACTGAAGGCAAACGGCATAGACACAACCCAAAACCAATGCGACCTCATTTTGTTAAAAAATGGTAAAAATATACCAGCACAAAATATTTTTATAACCAACGCACTGCTCAACTACGAGGTCTGCCAAACGGCAATTGTCATCAAAGTTCAAGTACCATTAGACCAAGTAGCCGGTATCCGATACAAAAATGGCAAAAACGTCATTGTCAAAAGCGAGCAAGCCAGAACCATCGGCACGGCAGACCAAACCTACGATAGCCAAAAAAAACTGAATGGCTGGGCACTTGCATCAACTATCACGAGTAGCTTGGCGTGGATTGCACTACCTGTATTGAGTTCGATTTTAGGCATTTTATTTGGTGTGTTTGCCTTGACTCAAATCAAAAAAAAATCCGAATTATTACACCAGCAAAAGTAAGCAATTGGCTATCTCAGGCATCGTAACGGGCATATTGTCTGCTGTGGTAATACTGGGTCTTTTTGTGCTTTTTTTGTAATTCACAGGCTCAATATCGTGTTGCTTGTTTGTTGTTTCAATAAATTTACCCAATTATCTTATTTAT
>JAYWHZ010000154.1:0-3421 GCA_043777395.1 Bacteroidota bacterium | reverse complement strand
CTGCGTCTTGCGGCTATTTAATCACCACACGCTTCGTTACGCTCGTCTCGCTGTTGGTGGCTTTGACCATATAGATGCCTGCCTCCAAATGAACCGTGCCAATCGAAAACTGAACCGTGCCATCGCTGAGCAACTGCTGCTCGGTGGCAAAAACCGTCCGACCCAAGCCATCTAATACAACAACGCTCACCTTGTCTGCCGACGAACTCAACTGTATCGTGAGCATCTCTTGACCACGAACAGGGTTCGGATAAACCGACAAGTCAAATGCCACTGCCTTCTTGTTCAAATTGACCTCCATCCAGCGACCAACGCTACGCTTGCCATCAACATCAACCTGAACCAATCGATAAAACGACTGACCCTCAAAAGGCTGCTTGTCCAACAAATCATAAACGCTAACACCAGAATAGGTGCCTTTGCCACGCTTCGTGCCAACCAACTCGACCACGTCGCCAAGCGATTTGACACGCTCAACCTCATAACGGTCGTTGTTCAATTCCAATGCCGTAGACCACTGCACCAAAACCTCACGCCTCGATGTTACAACAGCAGACATCTTCAAATACTCCACAGGCAAACTGCCATCAACCTTAACACCTGCATCAATGGTCGAGTTATACTCGCCCGCAACCAAGGTGTAGGTCGCCGTCAAACCGCTCGTAGGACTCGCATCGCTGCCCGTCGAAGCACTGCTACCAGGCGTATTCTGACCCGTCAAAGCAAAACCACTCGGAATATCCGTAAACTGAAGGCTATAGGTGCCAGGAACCAAGTTGGGAAATGAATAATAGCCATTGCCGTCCGTGATTGCCGTGGCAACAACATTCACACCCGTGCCGTCATACAACACAACCGTGATGCCGCCCATGCCACCCTCGCCAACCGTCTGGATGCCGTCGCCGTTCTTGTCAAACCAAACAAAGTTGCCCAAACCTGCCGTCGGTGGATTCATCAAACCCGCATCAACACCCATGTTGTTGCTGCCCGCAACCAATGTAACCGGCGCACTGCGACCCGTCAAAGGATTGACATTGCTGTCGTTGTCAACACTGCTGCCCACAGCATTCTGTGGACTGAACACCGTGCCGCTGGGCAAAGTGCTGAAACCTACCGTGTAGGTTCCCGGATTCAAATTGGAAAAGAAATATTTGCCATTGGCATCCGTTACCGTCGAAGACACAGCGTTGCCCGAAGCGTCATACAAGATAACCGTTACACCTGATATGCCCGCCTCGCCAGCATCTTGAATGCCATCACGGTCGGTGTCAAACCAAACATAATCGCCCAAACTTGCCTGCGTGTTAATCAAACCTGCATCTAAATCGGGATAGTTCTGACCCGCCGAAAGCGTTACCGATGCCGTCCGTCCCGTGTTCACATTGGCATCGCTGCCGTTAGAAACCGTCGAACCCACAACATTCTGTCCCGTCAAAGCATAGCCATTGGGAAACTGGCTAAAGCCAACCGAATAACTGCCCGGGTTCAATCCATTAAACGAATAATAACCATCTTGGTCAGTCCAAGTCGTGCCAATCACCGCACCCAAACCGTCGTATAACGTCACTTTGACACCACCAATACCCATCTCGTTCAAGTCCTGCAAGCCGTCGCCGTCCGAATCTATCCAGACATAATTGCCCAGACTCGCCTTCGTAGGGTCTTGCTTGATGCCCGCATCAACCGTCATGTTGTCTTCGCCTGTTGCCAAGTCAATCACGCCGCTGCGACCCGTCAAAGGATTGGCATTGCTGTCGCTCAAATCATTGCCACCAACGCCCGAAGGGCTAAAAGTGAAACCCGATGGCAAATTGGCAAACTCTATCATGTAACTGCCAGCCGATAAACCCGTAAATATATAATTGCCAAAGGCATCTGTTATCGTCGTGATGCCCGTCGGTGTGCCGTCAGCGTTCAACAGCCTAACCGTGACACCGCCAACACCTGCTTCGCCTGCATCTTGAATGCCGTCGCCGTCCAAATCGTTCCACACCCGGTTGCCAATGCTGGCACTGCCCGAGGGCGAACCCGATATGAAAATACCAGCATCCCATGTAGGGTCATTCTCGCCCGCTACAAGCGTCGTCGATACCGTCCGACCCGTAGATGGATTCACATCGCTGTCGTTGCTGTCATTGCCACCACCAGCGGTCGCATCTCTGCCCGTAAACCGATAGCCAACAGGCAAGTTGCTGAAACCTACCGAGTAGTCGCCCGGTGCAAGGCTCACAAACATATACATGCCACTGGCATCGGTCGTCGTGGTGCCAACGGCTATGCCCGATGAATTGTAGAGCGTAACGGTTACACCGCCAACGCCTGCCTCGCCTGCATCTTGAACACCGTCTTGGTCAAAATCGTACCAGACACGGTCGCCCAAACTCGCACTGCCGACGGGTGTCGTCTGCCGAATGCCCGCATCAACATTCAAATTTACAACGCCAGGACGCAACGTAATCACTGCCGTCTTGCCCGAAGTACCGCCAGCAGTCAAAACATCGCTGTCCAAAGCCTCATCAACACCCGCATTGGGGCTACTCGTCAGCACAAAACCCGATGGCAAACCGCTGAAACCAACCACATAGCCCGTGCCGCCAGAGGCTGCCGGTAGGTTGTTGAAGATATAATTGCCAAAAGCATCTGTTACCGTCGTAGCCACCACCGTTACGCCGTCGGCAGCATACAACGTTACCGTCACACCTGCTACGCCCGGCTCGCCTGCATCTTGGATGCCGTCGCCATCAAGGTCGTTGAAAACTTTGTCGCCAAGGCTGGCGGTGCCTGCTGGGGCTTGATAAATGCCTGCGTCCCACGTCGGGTCGTTTTCGCCTGCTATCAAAGTGGTCGTAATCGTGCGTCCTGTGGCTGGGTTTACGTCGCTATCTGCCGTGTCGTTGCCACCTGCATCTATGCCCGTAAACACATAGCCTGCGGGCTGGGTGAAGCCTATGCTGTAATCGCCTGGGGCTAAGTTGGCAAAATTATAGTTGCCACTGCCATTGGTAATCGTCGTTTCAACGGCTACGCCTGCGGCGTTGTAGAGCGTTACGGTTACGCCGCTAACACCTTGCTCGCCTGCATCTTGGATGCCATTCTGGTTGGTGTCGAGCCACACTCTATCGCCCAAACTGGCGGTAACGGGTTGGTTGAATATCAAGCCTGCATCAAGCGTCGGGTTGTTTTCGCCCGCCGATAGGGTGATGGGTGCCGTTCTGCCCGTCGATGGGTTTACGTCGCTGTCGGTGGTGTTGCTGGTGGCTGTGTTGCCGCCCGTATCTTGGGTTGTAAAGGTATAATTGACGGGTGCCGTGAAGCCTACGCTGTACGTACCTGGTTCTAAATTGGTAAATGAATAATTGCCATAAGCGTCCGTTACGGTGGTGCCGATGGCTACGCCTGCGGCATCAAATAGCGTAACGGT
>JAYWHZ010000153.1:0-3449 GCA_043777395.1 Bacteroidota bacterium | reverse complement strand
ATCGATTTGCGACCAACGGCTACAGCCTTTACCCAAACGGCTACGGGCAAACCGTTGAACCTTATAACAACTACACCGTTTCGGGAAAAATAAACCATCAAATCAATAATAAAACCAAATTTTCGCTCTCGAACCGATATTTTATTGAAAACCAACAAGCACGTTTTGATGTTGGGACGACAAATAACCCACGATTGGTTTCGGGCAATGGATTTGTAACCGATTGGAGCATTGCACCAATGCTGACCCATTTTGTGAGCAATAACTTCAAAACGACACTCAAAATTTATTTGACCAACTACAAAGCACAATCGACACTCAAATATAACGACAGCCAAAATCTATTCGACGAATCGCTTTTTAGCCAAACTTTTGCCCGATACGAAAACCAATCAGACTACAACATCAACGCCAAAAATACCATCAGCTTCGGCTTGGGCTGGATACAAGAAACCCTAAATTCAAACCGCTATGCAGACCTCAAACAATTTAACAGCCAATACGTTTTTGTTCAACACGACTACAAACCCTCCAAACGCCTCAACCTCATCGTAGGCGGACGGTTTGACAAGCACTCGCAATACAAATCGCAGTTTAGCCCAAAACTATCGTCGAGTTATCAGGTTTCGTCTAAGGTTTTGCTGCGAGCATCGGTGGGCGTGGGCTTCAAAGCACCCGATTTTAGGCAACTCTACCTCAATTTCAACAACGCCATTGCAGGCTACACCGTTTTTGGTTCGCAAGAACTCCAAAAAGGCATCGGCGACCTCCAACAACAAGGGCAGATAGCCGAATTGCTGTTAGACCCAGCGTTTTTTGGGGTCATAAAACCTGAAAGTTCGCTGGCTTTCAACTTGGGAACAAAAATAGACCTGAACCCAAAAATAACCCTCAACCTCAATGTATTCAGAAACGATGTCAAAGACCTGATAGAAGTCCGAACCGTAGCCCGAAAAACCAACGGACAAGCCATATTTAGCTATCTCAACCTCGACAAGATATTTACGCAAGGCATCGAAACAAATTTTAATTACCAGATAAACCAATTTTTTAATCTCTCGGCAGGCTACCAATATCTGGAAGCAAAAGACAAAACGGTTATCCAAAAAATAAAAAATGGCGAAGTATTTGCCCGAAACCCCGAAACACTCGTTACCACAAAACTCAAAACCAGCGACTACGGCGGATTATTCAACAGGGCAAACCACACCGCAAACGCAAAATTATTTTACACAAACCTAAAAAACGGCATCAACGCCAACGTAAGAGTATTTTACACCAGCAAAACGGGCTTCGCCGACCGAAACGGAAACGCCATCTTAGATAGCAAATCCGAATATCTTAAAAGCTACACTCTAATCAACGCCTCTGCCGGAAAATCGCTTGTCAAAAATACTTTAACCCTTTTGGCTACCGTCGAAAACATTACCAACTTCAAAAATCCTGAATACATGCCTCAACTCGCCGGCAGACTTTGGTACATATCAATCAATTATAAAATAAAATAATCAACCATAAAAGTATTAAAAACATTAAAAAATCAATATAAAATGAACACATTAATCAAAAAAATGGCATCAATTGCCTTGCTATCTGCCGCCGTTTTGACCTTCACCGCTTGCGAAGACGAAGTCGTCGTCGTGCCACAACCCGTAGTCGAAATCAAAATCATTAAGAATCTACAAGCAGACGCAGCGGCTGTTCGTACCAACAAATTTACGCTATTTTCGCTTGCCAGTGGGCAAACCGTAGCCAACGCCGACAGTGCGACCAACAAATGGGATATCGGTTTTAGAGGCACAAACATCATCATCAACGGCGGAGCCATTCGCACGGGCAAAGGTGCAGCCCAAATCATAAACGGTATTTTTGATGAACTCGCCACGGCTCCCGATGCCAACTACAAAACCGACGAATCGGCGACGGCTCTGGCCATCGCTGGTGGCTCGGGCAATGGTTGGTACAATTACGACGGACCCTCGAACCTCATCACCCCACTGGCAGGAAAAATAATCGTATTGAGAACCGCAGACGAAAAATTTGCTAAACTCGAAATCCTAAGCTACTACGAAAATGCACCCGTAGCACCAAACGGAATGACCGACAAAAGTCGCTATTTCACATTTAGATACAGCTATCAAGCCGATGGCTCCAAAAAATTGAAATAAACAACTTGCTATCAAGTCCTTAAAATTTAAAATTCCCCCAGAGCATCAAACACTTTGGAGGATTTTTTTTATTTAAAATGATTTTAAAACAAACTTTTTTGCTTAAAAACGTTCTAATCCAGAGAAGAAAAAGTTGCCTTCGAGAGCCGCATTTTCATCAGAATCGGAGCCATGAACGGCATTTTCGCCAATTGATTTTGCGTAGAGTTTGCGGATAGTGCCTTCTTCTGCTTGTGTTGGGTTGGTCGCACCAATGAGTGTTCGGAAGTCTGAAACGGCGTTTTCTTTCTCCAAAATGGCTGCCACGATGCTTCCCGAGCTCATAAAACCACATAGCTCGCCATAAAAAGGACGTTCTTTGTGAACTTCGTAAAAAGTGCCAGCCTGCTCCAAAGAGAGTTTGGTGTATTTGAGGGCTACGATGCGAAAACCCGCCTTGTTGATGTGTGCTAAGATGTTGCCGATGTTTCCCGCTGCGACAGCATCGGGTTTAATCATGGTAAATGTGTGATTTTTTGACATATTTTAATTAATTTTGCACCGCAAAAATACAATATTTTTGGCAATGTATAGCAATGAATTATTTACAATTGAATTTTAAGGTTGATAATACGGATTTTCAGCAGATGTTGATTGCCGAGCTGGCTCAAATTGAGTTTGAGGGTTTTGAGGAGCAAAGCGAGCAGTTGGTTGCTTTTATTGCCCAAAATTTGTTTGACCAACAGGCTTTGACCGATATTTTGGAACGCTACAAGGCTTTGTTTGTGGTTGATTATGTGCAGGTTGTGGTCGAAAAAACCAATTGGAATGCCCTTTGGGAATCAAATTACGAGCCGATTGTTGTTGGTGATGTGTGTTTGATACGAGCGCCTTTTCACGAGATAGTCCAAAAATACCGCTACGAATTGATCATTGAACCCAAGATGTCGTTTGGAACAGGGCATCACGATACAACGGCCATGATGGTTGAGCAACTTTTGAAACTCGATGTTTCAAATAAAACGGTGATGGATATGGGCTGTGGCACGGGCATATTGGGTATTTTTGCCTCGATGTTGGGTGCAAAAACGGTTGTGGGCATCGACAATGAGGTTTGGGCAATAGAAAACACCAAAGAGAACTGCGAACGAAATGGCATTAAAAATTTTGAGGCGATATTGGGAACGGCAAATGAAATTGAAGGGAGTTTTGATATTTTTTTGGCAAACATCAATAAAAACATCATTTTAAATGATTTGCAGGCTTATGTTGATGCCACAAACTTGGGCGGATTTTTGGTGT
>JAYWHZ010000152.1:0-3456 GCA_043777395.1 Bacteroidota bacterium | reverse complement strand
TCAGGCCGAGGAAGTCGAGCACAAGGAAATTGCGCTGGCCGCCGGCGCTGAAGGTGCACCTGCCTTTCCGGTCATGTCCGCAGCCATACGCTTTGGCTATAGCCAAAAAACAAAACCCAAAAACACCAACAGAAGAACCCAAAAGAGAACCCAATAAAACCATTGCTACCCTGCCAAACAAAACCGAAACACTCGAAAACTCAAAAACAAACATCGGCAACACACTCGCCCAACCAACCGTAAAAACCGACGCCAACAACATTCCACTGACACTCGGCAACCGAGAAGTCGTAAAACAACAAAACGCCATTGTCGTTACAAACGAAGAACTCCAAATAAGCGTCTATGACGGCTTGTCGAGCGACGGCGATGTCATCTCCCTCAACGTAAACGGAAAATGGGTATTAGAAAACTACAAACTCACCGAAGAAAAAAAATCATTCAAAATAAAAATAGATAAAAACAAAAACAACTACATCGCACTCTACTCCATCGACGAAGGCAAAATACCACCAAACACAGCCATCATAACCATCAACGACGGCAACAACGAACGAACACTAACCCTCAAATCGAACACCAAAACTTGCGGTGCAGTCAATATCATCTTCAAACAAAACTAAACCACTAATAAGGATCAACATCAACAATGACTTGCGTCGATTTGTGCTCAGCCAACTGAACCATCTCAAAAATTACCACTCTAAGACCAAACTTTATTTTGGCAATAGAGTGCCTCATCGGGTCGATTTTTAAAATAATCTCCCTCAAATACCAATTCTTTATCCTTGCCACATGGGGCGTGGTGGGTCCCAAAACACACGAACCCAAACCCATATCTATCATCTTTTGAGCCAGATAGTGAGCCGAAAAACCCACCCGATTGCCATCTTTGTGCTTAATCGTAAACTTGATGAGCCTGCAAAAAGGTGGGTAATTAAACTGCTCACGCTGTACCAATTCTAAGGCATAAAAACCCACATAGTCGTGGTCTCTCACCAAACCAAACAACGCATGGTGAACCTGCTTAGACTGGATAATCACCCTACCCCGCTTTGCTTTTCTGCCCGCCCTGCCGCTCACCTGTGCCAACAACTGAAAAGCCCGTTCGTGTGAACGAAAATCGGGAAAATTCATGGCTTGGTCGGCATTCAAAACCCCAACAAGCGTAACATTATCAAAATCCAAACCCTTTGCAACCATCTGTGTGCCTATCAAAACCTCAACCTTCTGCTGCTCAAAATCAGTAATTATCTTGATAAAAGCATTTTTAGTCTTCGTAGCGTCTTGGTCCAGTCGGGCTATCTTGGCATCGGGCAAATAAATTCCCAACTGCTCTTCTATCTTTTCGGTGCCAAAACCTTTCATCGACATCTGACCCGAACCGCAGCGTTTGCAAACCGAGATAGGAGCCGTTTTGTAGCCGCAATAGTGGCAGTTCAAAGTGTTGTTGGCTTTGTGGTAGGTCAATGGAATATCACAATTTTTGCACATCGGCACGTAGCCACAAGCCACACACTCGTGTTGAGGCACATAGCCCCGTCGGTTTTGAAACAAAATAACCTGCTCTTTTAATACCAAAACACCCTCGATGGCTGTAAGCAACTGCGAGGTAAAATTGGTCTTCATCGTTTTATTGAAATACTCTTTTTGGGTGTCAGCCATCTCTATCAAAGGCAATTGCACGCCACCAAAACGCTCCGAAAGTGTCTCGAGACCATATTTTTTTGTCGTGGCGTTGTAGTAGGTTTCTATCGAGGGCGTTGCCGAACCCAGAAGCGTTTTGGCTCCATGCAAACGAGCCAAATACAGAGCCGCATCACGGGCGTTGTAGCGAGGAACAGGGTCTTGCTGCTTAAACGAACTTTCGTGTTCTTCATCAATTACAACGAGAGCCAGATTTTTGAAGGGTAAAAAAATGGCTGACCTTGCACCCAACACCACCGAATATCTGCCATCGGCTGCTTTTTGCCAAATCTCTGCACGTTCATTGTCATTAAACTTTGAATGATAAACACCTATTTTATCGCCAAAAAAATGGCGAAGGCGAGCAATCAACTGCGTCGTCAGGGCAATTTCAGGCACAAGATAAAGCACTTGTTCACCGTTTTGAATCACCTCTTCGATGAGTTTGGCATAAATCAAAGTCTTGCCACTCGATGTTACGCCATGAAAAAGAACGGTCTGCTGGGTTTCAAATTGATTTTTGATGCCCAGAAACGATTTCTGTTGAACGCCAGATAGCACCACAGTCTGCTCGTCGATGCCTACCAAGTCTTTGTTTGCTGTGCGGTCTGCTTGCTGTGTTTTTGCTTCAAAAATTGCTTTATCAACCAGCTTTGCTACTACGGTGGGCGTGCAATTGGCTTTTTTTGCCAAGTCGCTGCGTTTTATCCATTCAAAATTTTTACAGAGTTGTATGTAGATAATCAACGCATCGATTTGTTTTAGATTTTTGGTGTTTTGCTCCAATTCATCAAACAAAATTTTTAGGTTTTCCCGTTCTTGATACCGCTCTGCCAGCCGAACGACCGCCTCCATTTCGGGTTTGTAGCGTTTGATAATCTCTTCCGATGCGACGATGACCTGCTTGTCCAAGAGCGATTTGACGATTGGGAAAATGGTTTTTTGGTTCAATATTTTAATAACGTCTTTGATAGTCAGCTGGTTTTGATGGCTCAATGCCTCGGCAATGGTGTATTCTTTGTCGTTTAGTTGGGTGTAGTCGAACGCAAAATCGGGGTCTAACGACACGTAGGTTTCCGAACCCAGTTTGAATGCCGAGGGCAACGCCGCCTGCATCACATCGCCCAGATAGCAGAGGTAATAATCGGCTATCCATTGCCAAAAATCCAACTGTGTTTGGCTCACCATCGGCGTGGTGTCAAGCACCTGCTGAATGGTCTTGGTTTTGTATTCTGTGGGTTCGTTTTGGTGAATATTAAAAATAATACCCGTGTAGAGTTTGCTTTGGACGGGTACGATGACCCGCTGCCCCACCGACACATTGCCCGTTTTGAGGATAGCCTGCGGCAGCCGATAGGTCAAGGTTTTGGGCAAATGTAAGGGCAAAATCACATCGGCAAAGGTGTGTGTGATGCTGTGGTCAAAAAGTTCGTCGCTAAAATCTATCATCGGTTGAGCCTATTCTTAAAAAAAATGGATTATGTAAAAGACTTACAACAAAATTAAGGTTATTTTTAGACACCATGTGTCATCTTTTATTTAAGTCTTGAAGAGGGTCGTTGTGGTAAATAGTATTGAACTGGACACACAAAAAGGCTTTGGTCTGTGTGTTGTTATTAAAATATGAAAGCAGCAGCGATTTTTTTATTAAGTTAGCTTTTTAATTTATTTCAATACTCCAAAATCAATCTTCAACCAATGAACAGAACTTCTTTTTTATGGCTTATCGTCATGCTTTTTGGTTTCAACACGCTATCCATTGCCCAAGTG
>JAYWHZ010000151.1:0-3462 GCA_043777395.1 Bacteroidota bacterium | reverse complement strand
AAAACTTTTTCGGAGGTGCAAATATCTTGGAGTTCGTTTTTATAGGCTATTGTTTGCCAATTTTCCCCAATTTCATTTTCAAATATTTGAATTACATCATCAAAGGCATCAGAGATATATTTTAAGAATATCAAACCCAACACTACGTGTTTGTATTCAGCCGCATCCATATTGTTGCGTAGTTTGTCGGCTGCTTGCCAAAGGGTTTTTTCTAATGCTAAGTTGTGGGTCATTTGTATTTTGTTGGTGGTTTATCAATTTTTTTAGTGTTTTGCAAAGTTAAGTTATTTGGGTTAGATGGTTCAAAAATATTTTGGGCTATGTGCTTAAAAAAGGGTAATTTTGCATGTTTTCTACACGCTCAACACCACGTTTTCAAATGCAACTAACTGCCCAACAAATCTGCGATTTTCTCAAAGGAGAGCTTCAAGGCGACCCCAACGCTACTGCAAACCGTTTTGCCAAGATAGAAGAAGCCCAAACCAATGACATCAGCTTTATTGCCAATCCCAAATATATTGCCTATCTATCTGCTACAAAAGCAAGTATCTTGTTGGTTTCAAATGATTTAGATACCACATTAAATTCAAATATAACATACATCAAATTGCCCAATCCTTACTTTTCTTTTGGTGTGTTGCTTCATTATTTTAATCCCAAGAAAAATACCTCAACACACGTCGAACCCAACAGTTTTGTACATCAAACAGCCGTTTTGGATAGCGATGTGTATGTTGGTGGATTTGCTTACGTGAGCCAAAATGTCAAAATCGGTAAAAATACAAAAATTTATCCGCATGTTTTTTTGGGCAATAACGTAGAAATAGGCGAAGACACGATTTTGTATTCGGGTGTAAAAATCTACGACAATTGCACCATTGGCAGCCATTGTGTCATACATGCCAACACGGTTTTGGGCAGCGATGGCTTTGGTTTTGCACCCGTTGGCAATGATTTGCCTTTTCAGAAAATTCCTCAGATTGGCAATGTTGTCATCGAAGACTATGTAGAAATCGGGGCAAACAGCGTCGTAGATTGTGGCACGCTGGGTTCGACGGTACTCAAAAAGGGTGTCAAGTTGGATAATCTCATTCAGATTGCCCACAATGTGGTCGTGGGTGAAAACACCATGGTGGCAGCCCAAACGGGTATTTCGGGCAGCACCAAGCTGGGCAAAAACTGCCTCGTAGGGGGTCAAGTGGGTTTTGTGGGTCATATTGACATTGCCGAAGGCAGCAAAATAAACTCTCAATCGGGCGTTTCCAAAACCATTTCGCAGCCCAACAAATCGTGGGACGGCAGGCATTTGCAGCCGTTTACCGAGTCGATGAAAAGCCAAATATTGGCACGAAATTTACCCAAATTGGAGCAGAGAATACGAGAATTGGAAGAGGTTATCAGGCAAATAAAACAGCAACAAACGCTTTGACAAACAAGAATTGACAAGATAAAATGTGTGTTAAACGCCACACAACCAACTAAAAAAAGAGCAACTCGAATAAAATATGACAAAAATATCTGACAAACAGCAAACCCTACAAGACGCAATCAGTTTTTACGGCGTTGGTTTGCACACGGGCAAGGTCGTGGCAATGACTTTTGTGCCTGCTGCCGAAAATTTTGGCATCAAATTTAAACGCATGGATTTGGCGGGGCAGCCAACCATCGATGCCGACGTAAACAACGTGGTAGATAGCGAACGAGCCACCGTGTTGCGGCAAAACCACGCCGAAATTCACACCGTCGAACACGTTTTGGCGGCTTTGATTGGATTGGGAATAGACAACCTGCTGATAGAAATAGACAACGAAGAGGCACCGATACTCGACGGAAGTGCCATAAAATTTGTAGAAGCCATAGAAAAAATGGGCATCGTAGAACTCCAAGCCGACAAGGTGTTTTATGAACTCAACGAAGAAATTAGATATTACGACCCCATAAAAGATGCCGAATTTATAGCAACACCCTACAAAGACTACCGCATTACGACAATGGTGGACTACAAATCGACCATCGTCGGTTCGCAGTTTGCAACCATGAACAACATCGATGAGTTTAAAACCGAAATTGCCTCGTGCCGAACCTTCTGTTTTTTAGATGAACTCGAACAACTCGTCAAACACAACCTCATCAAAGGCGGCGACTTGGACAATGCCATCGTGATTGTCGATAAATTTATAGAATCGGATAAACTCAATGAACTCAAAAAACTATTTAACAAACCCGACCTCGAAATAAACAAACAAGGCATATTGAGCAACATCGAACTCCACTACCAAAACGAACCCGCAAGACACAAACTACTCGACATCGTGGGCGACCTTGCCCTCATTGGCACAAACCTAAAAGCACACATCATTGCCTCAAAACCCGGACACTCCTCAAACGTCGCCTTTGCCAAAATCATTAAAGAACACATCAAAAAACAACGCTCAAAACAACATATCCCCAAATATAATCCCAACCAAAAACCCATCTACGACATCAACCAAGTCATGGAAATGCTGCCACACCGATACCCGTTCGTTATGGTCGATAAAATCATTGAGATAGGCGAAAAACACATCGTAGGGGTCAAAAATGTATCGTTTAATGAACCTTATTTCGAGGGGCATTTTCCCAACAACCCCGTCATGCCCGGCGTGTTGCAGATAGAAGCCATGGCTCAAACGGGCGGCATACTCTGCCTCCAACTCATGGGCGACCCGTCGGCTTATTGGACCTACTTTCTCAAAATAGAAAACGCCAAGTTTAAAGATAAAGTCTTGCCCGGCGACACACTCGTGTTTTATCTCGAACTTTTGGAACCCATCAGAAGGGGCATTTGCTTGATGCAAGGCTACGCCTATGTGGGCGAAAAATTGGTATCCGAAGCCGTTTTGATGGCTCAGCTGGTCAAAAAATAAATTCAATAGCTGAGTTTTACAATCAATCGTAGATTTTTTATTTATACCCTCGCCATTCGGTTTTGGAGCAGATGGTCGGCAAGCACCAACGCCGTCATAGCCTCTACGATGGCTACGGCACGGGGCAAAACGCAAGGGTCGTGCCTGCCCTTGGCTTCCAAAGTCGTGTCGTTGCCAGCTAAGTCTATCGTTTGTTGGGCTTGGCTAATGGTTGCAGTAGGTTTGAAAGCCACCCTAAAATAAATGTCTTCGCCATTGCTAATGCCGCCTTGCACGCCGCCCGAGTGGTTGGTGAGAAACAAACGGTCGGCACGCATCTGGTCGTTGTGCATTGAGCCGGGCATCGAAACGCCTTCAAAACCACTACCGATGTCGAAACCTTTGGTGGCGTTGATGCTCAGCATGGCTTGTGCCAAATTGGCTTCTAAGCGATTAAAAACGGGTTCGCCCAAACCGATGGGCATGTTTTTGACGACGCAGGTTATTGTTCCGCCCAGCGAATCGCCTTGGCTTTTGGCTTTTTCTATCGATGCTATCATCTGTTGGGCTGTGTTTT
>JAYWHZ010000150.1:0-12144 GCA_043777395.1 Bacteroidota bacterium | reverse complement strand
TTGGGTTGATGTGTTGTGCTTTTTGGTTAGATTGGTTGCCCATTTCAAGCAGTTGGCTGTCGGTCAATGCCATTATTTTTTTCATGGCTTGCTTGATGCTTTCTGTGCTTTTGGCTTCAAAAGTGTATCCATTTTGATTATTTTCCAAAAATTCGCTTGCTGCTCCCACTTCTTTTGAGCAAAGCAATGGAAAACCAGCAGCGGCAAACTCTTGAACGACCACGCCCCAAGGCTCAAAATAGGACGGCAAAATAAAAACAGAGGTATTTTTGATGTAATAATCTATCTCATTGGGCTGCACAAAACCGATGTGTTTTATTTTTTCGTGAAAAAATTTGTCGTTGTCATTGTCCATGATGCCCGTGCCAATGCACCAGAGTTGCCAGTCGTTTGGCGTTTGGGTTTGGAGTTCTACGAAGGCGTTCCAGAGTTCTTTAATGCCTTTGACCTCGATGTATCTGCCTACAAAGATGAAGCGTTTTGGTAGGTTTTGTTGTTTTTCAATTAAAAAACGGGTATAAAGTTCATTAAAAAAAGGCACATCGGCGGCATAAAATCCATACAAGATATTTTGACTTTTGAACCCCAATTTTTGAGCATATTTTTGTTGTGGTTTGCCTGTAACCCAGAGGTGTGTAAAATATTTTTGTACCGTAAATGGACTAAAAACGCAAGCCAAGCGTTGCCGCCAAGTGCCTTTCCATTGGTTGTCCAGACCTGCCACGACGGGAATTTTCTTTCGATATTGCTTGCAGATGGTTACATAATCGGGGTCTATCCAGCCGCTTGCAAAGATTAGGTTGGGGTTTATTTTTTTGATTAATTGGGTTAGCTGTGTTCTATCCAAGTCATTTTTGATGTATTGATGGATAGATTTTGGCATATCGAACTCAAAAGGGGCTTCTTTATTGACTTGCCACCGCACCAAATGGATTTCGAGTTGGGTGTGTTGTGCCAATGCTTTGAAGCAGGCGAGCGAGTAAGAGGCAATCTCAGAATATAAGAAGACGATTTTTTTGGGCTGCATCGTTGGTCGCTTTGTTATGCAAATCGGGGTTTGATGGTTTCTATTTGGGCTGGCTGAGCGTCGGGTTCGTTGTTTTCTGATGGTTCAAAACCGTCTTGGTCTTGGAAATCTATTTCTTCTACCTCTGTAAAACTTACCTCTGTCAAAATGGAGAGATTGACATAAAACATGATGATATAAGGACCCAGCGTACCTGTGAGCCACGATTCGACCATGCCCGTAAAGATGACTGCACCCATAAAAGGAATGGCGTAGGGCGTAAATCTTGCTCCCCGAAACATATTTGTAAACATGCCCAAAATCCAAAACAACACGCCCAAGATGCCCGTATCAGCCCAAAACGTGAGAAACGAATTGTGGGCATTGCCTACGTGTCCGGCTGTCAGGAGGTCGTTTTGATATTTAGGACCGAAGATGTATTTGTCTGTGCCATCGATGCCATAACCCAGAAAAGGTCTTTCCTTGATAAATTCCCAGACGTGTTGGAAGGCAATCAATCGTCCTGAACCTTTTTTAGTATCTTCTTGGTTTGTTCTTAAAAACTCGGCGAGGTTCAATTTATCGATTACATCGATGACAAAATCGCCCAACAATTGGTATAAGGTAATGGATAGTATGATGGTGACGATGGCTAAAATGGGCGATTTTTTGGTTATTTTGGCAAAAAGATAAAAGATTACAAATGCAAATATACCGCCTCTTGCTCGGGTAGCAACCAACGAAACCAACGTGAGTCCAAAGATAAAGTAACGATGCGTTCGGGGAAAAAGGTGCGGATGGTATTCAAAAATAACGGTGATGACGCATAGGTATAAGAAAGAAAAAAGAGCCAGAGCGTTGGGGTTACGAAATATACCCGAATAACGTCCGCTACCCGAAAAGGCTTCGCTCAGTTCGTCGCCTTTGTATCCACCCGTAATGGTATCACCTTGGGCAACGAGCGACCCACCAACAAACCCCAACAAGATGATGATAAAAATGAGATAGACCATCTTTTGAAGGGTTTCATTTTTGTTAATTCGGTAGGCTCTCAGAAAGTAGGCTGGTATGGCAATCATACTCATGAGCGAAGAAAATATTTTCAAGAGCGACTGTGTGAGCATCTGGCTACTCAAAAAAGTGGTAATCAGTGCAATTAAAAAGAACGGCACAAGGTTCAGGTGAACCGTCGGGAATGGTGCAAACCGCTTCATGTTTAGGAGTGTTGCAGCCATAAAGACGAGGTAAATCTGCTTAAAATTGCTCACAACGGCGCCGCCCTGCATGTCGGACATGACACCAAAGTACAAAAAACCAACCAAGATTTCGATATACATGTTGCTATAAAACATATACAATGCGGTGGCAGGCAGCACCACATAGAGCGCACTGGGTGCCAAAAAAGCACAAGCAAACCACAGTGCAAGTATGCCTATAAATATTTTATTTTTTTGTATGACTGACCGCAATTCGTTCATAAAATCTTCAATTGTTTTTAAATCTTAGAGCAGCAAAAGATTATTGGGTACAAAAATAGGCATTTATATTGAAACGACGGTCATTTGTTGTTCAAAAGGGTTTATTTTTTCGACACAAGCCTCAATCCATTTGGGTCCAAACACAAGATAATAAGGCATAAAATTTTGGATACGCTCTTGAAAAACACCCTTTGGAAAGATATTTGCCCTCAAACCATGAAACATTTCTATCTCTTGGACATATTTTTTTTTGTGGCTTCGCTTCATTTTTTCGACCAGACTATCCATCAAATGTTGCATTTTTTTGAACCTTGCAGCCGATGCCCCTACCAAACTTGGGTCTATCTGCTGGGCTTTGTGGGCTAAAACATCAAACAACTGGCGGCTCAAATCCTGTGCCTCGCCCAAATCAAACAGCGGCTGGTTTTGGTCTAAAATAAAGCGTTTAGTCCATTGGTCTTGGCTCAAAAAAAGGGCATCGAGCGTGTTGATTTTTAATTTTTGCATCTGCCGTTGTGTCTTCTTGTCGAGCCAAAGCACCGAATTTCGGAGCATCAAGATTGGAAACGGCACACCAAAAACATCAAAATTTTGTTTCAATTGAAGCCAATAAGCCAACTCGCCGCCGCCGCCGACAACCGCCAAATTGGGCAACACCATCTCTTGATACAAAGGTCTCAAAAGCACATTGGGGCTAAATCTTTCGGGAAAACAATCGATTTCTTGCATGAGCTCGGCGGGCGTAAACGTAAAATCGTTGTTGGGCGTTGTAAATAAATCATTTTTTTTGATGATGCGTTCTCGAAATTGGTTTTTCAAATAAAAAAAATTTATCTCTCGTGGCGAAACCTGCAAATGATAGCCATTTTTGGTCAAAAAATCGTTGGTCAAACTGAGATTATGGTGCGTCGTTTGTTCAAAAATCTCTTGTTTTATAACCGTTTTGAGTTCATTTTTGAGTGCTTTGCAGTTGCTGTCCAAGATGATTAAACCATATTCCTTAAACAACGCATTGATAAAAAAACGGGTTGCAAGGCTCAAATTTTCGTGTTTGAGATACGCATTTTTGAGCATTTTTTTGAGCATGCTGGCGTTTGTGCTGCTTCCCAACGCCCCGCAAACTGCCTCCACAAAGCCGTCTATATCGCCCAAATGAAATGCCCCAACGGCTCCCTTTTGGTCGGTGTGCCACTCTATTTTTGTGCCGTCGAGGTCTATGTGGTTAATTTCTAAAAAATCGTGGTCTTCGCTTGCCAACCAAAAAACAGGCACAAAATGGTGGTCTGGATAGGCTTTTTTGAGTTCTCTACTGACCTTGATGGTGTTCGATATTTTATAGATGGTGTAGAGATGCCCCGCCGCCAAATTGAGTTGATGACCCGTACAGATGCTAAAAGTAGTGGGTTGGAGCAATAAATCTATGTTTTTTTGGGTCTCTGGCGAAGTTTCAAAGCCTTTATATTGATTGATGAGGGTTTGGTGTAGTAAAATTCGTTTTGATGGATTAAAAAACGGTTCTTTTTCCTTTATTTGCCTTCCAAAACCTGCTATACTTGGCTGGTTGTGATACAAATCTTTCAAATTGTCTTTGCTATCGAGGTAGTCGAGGACTAATTTTGAGAAGAGCGATGTGTTTTTGTATTCGAGGTGTTGAATGTTCATTAAGAATTGGTCGGTCGAGAAAGTATTTTTAGAATTGCAAAATTACACAAATAAATGCAGTTTACTTTAAAAATATTTGGCAACAAAAGCATTCTAAATCAAACATTAAGCGTTAAAATCATTAAACACAAGTTTTTTTTATAGTTTTGTGAAGACTAAAATAAAAACCGATTCATGAATTTCTCTAACCCAGATTTTATCAACTCTTTTGAAAAAATTGCCCTCGACATTCACCCATCGCCCCAAGATGCTTCACGTTCGGTTGCCCTCGAAATTGCCGAACTCATCAAAGCCAAGCAAGCCAACGGCGAAATATGCGTCTTGGGATTGGCAACTGGCTCAACGCCAAAAAAACTCTATGCCGAACTGATAAACCTACACCAAAACGAAGGCTTGAGCTTCAAAAATGTGGTTACTTTCAACCTCGACGAATACTATCCCATAGAGCCTGATGCAACGCAGAGCTATGTCAATTTTATGAAAAGAAACCTCTTTGACCACATCGACATTGACCCCAGAAACTGCCACATACCAGACGGCACGCTGCCCAAAGACCAGATAAGAGCCTTTTGCGACCTCTACGAAAAAAAAATTAAATCCTTTGGCGGTTTAGACCTCCAAATATTGGGCATAGGAGGCAACGGACACATCGGCTTCAACGAACCAGGCTCGATAGCAAACTCACAAACAAGGCTCATCACGCTCGACAACCGAACCCGAATAGACAACGCCTACGAGTTTGATAGCATCTCCAAAGTGCCTCGTTTTGCCATCACGATGGGCATCGACACCATCATGAACGCTCAAAAAACAATACTCATGGCTTGGGGAACACACAAAGCCTCTATCATCAGAGAAACCGTTGAGGGCAATGTGAGGCAAGAAGTGCCGGCTTCGTTTTTGCAACTCCACAAAAATTGCAAATTTGTCATTGACCGAACGGCTGCCTCAGAGCTGACCCGTTTTAGAACCCCTTGGCTGACGGGTGCTTGCGAATGGAACGACAAAATGATTAGAAAAGCAGTGGTTATGCTGGCACTACAACTCAAAAAACCCATCTTGATGCTCACCAACAACGACTATAACGACAATGGATTGAGTGATTTGCTTGCCCTAAAAAACACAGCCTACAGCATCAATATTCAGGTCTTTAATAAAATGCAGCACACGATAACGGGTTTTCCGGGTGGCAAACCCAATTTCGACGACGCAACAAGACCCGAAAGAGCCAAACCAAGCGTCAAAAGGTCATTGATATTTAGTCCGCACCCCGACGACGACATCATATCGATGGGTGGAACCTTCATCAGGCTTCACGAACAGGGCAATACCGTTCATGTAGCATACCAAACATCAGGAAACATAGCCGTGTCCGACGATTTTGTGCTTCGCTATATTGATTTTGCCGCTGGGTTTGAACATATTTTTGGCATCAATAAAAACAAAGCCACAGAGATACTAAAAGATGCCCAAACGTTTCTCAAAACCAAGTCTATCTATGCCAAAGACACACCCCAAATTAGAGCCATAAAAGCACTCATCAGGCGAACAGAAGCCACGGCAACTTGCCGATTTGTGGGCATCGACGAAAAAAATATTCATTTTCAAAACCTGCCTTTTTATGAAACTGGAACGGTAGAAAAAAACCCGATGGGCAGCCAAGATATTCAACAAACGGTAGATTTAATCAAAAAAATAAAACCACATCAGATATTTTGTGCCGGCGATTTGGCAGACCCCCACGGCACGCACAAGGTCTGTTTAGATGTTGTGTTTGAAGCAATTAATCAATTGAAAAACGAGGCATTTATGGACGATTGCTGGGTGTGGCTCTACCGAGGTGCTTGGCACGAATGGGCACCCTACGAAACCCAAATGGCTATACCGATGAGTCCCGACCAAGTACTCCAAAAACGAAAAGGAATTTTTATTCATCAATCTCAAAAAGACGACGTGATGTTTCAGGGCGACGACACCCGTGAGTTTTGGCAGCGTGCCGAACAACGCAACGCCCAAACAGCCGAAGTCTATAACCAATTGGGACTGCCACAATATGCAGCCATAGAGTCTTTTGTTCGCTACCATTTCAAATAAAAATAACATCTAAACCATTGTCCCGTCGGGCATCAAACAACACATTTAAAAAAAATGATGAGCCATATTGTGTCTATCAAAACAAGTTATTTGACAAAAAAAATACTCTATCTGTTGTGTCTCTTGGGTTTTGGGAGTTTGGTGGTCATGTCGGTTTTTTATAAGCCAGATGCCATTCGCTACGAGGAAGAAGCGATAGTAAGAAACAATGTCGATTTGATTGAGCAACATGGTTTGTCGGCAAAGTTTTTGGTCAAAATACGAGACCAAGCACCTGGACCTGTGAACAATATTTTGTTTTATGCCTTGCGTCCGCTCATCGGCAGCTCGCTTGTCGGAGCCCGTCTGGTGATGGTTTTTCTGTTTGCGGTCTCGATTTTTTTGTCCCACAAAACCATCGGCTTGTACTATCCCGACTTAAAATCGTGGTGGATTTATGCCCTTGCCATCACGTTCGTTCCCTCCCATTGGCAGAGTGCAGGCGTTGCGATGAGCAATATACCGGCTTTGGTTTTGTTGAGCCTGTTTTTGTATTGGTTGAGCGTTGCTGTGGTCAAACATCGGGGCGGAGCGTACCGCAAAAGTATTATTTATGCCATTTTGGCAGGTTTGGTATTGGGTTTGGCAACGCTGACCCGCTCCACGAGCATTGTTTTGTTGGGTGCTTTGCCGGTGCTGCTCTTTGGCAGATGGACAAACCAAAGACCCTATGCGATGGTGGCGGTTGTTGGGGTGCTTGCTTTGCTCATTGCCATGCCTGTTTTTGTTGTTTGGGGTGGTTTTTCTCCGCCTCATCAGCAAATAGGCATTTCGGACACAGGCATCAACCCGACGCACGGTTTTTTGGCTTGTGGCTACATGGGTTTGTTTGTGTTTTTGATGTCTGAAAAATGGTTGGTTTATGACCCCAAGATTTTTAAGGTTTTGGGTGTGGTTTTCTTGGTTGTATTTGGGGTCAGTTTTTGGTTTACGCCCATAGATTTTGTGCCTTTTCAAAGCATTTTAAAGCATTTTCCGACGTTTGTTTTTCCGTTTTATAGTAGGCTAATGGGTTCATTTTTGATTGTTTTTGCTTTTTATTTTGTCTATCATTTGGTGCTTAATTTATCAACCATCGATGCCTTGGATTCAAACAGACCTTTGCTGTGGTTTTGCGGTGCCGCCGTGTTGATGGTCGTTGGGGCTTGTGCCAAGGTAACGCATCAGTTTTCACAAGTCTATGCTGCCCAAGCGACCCCTTTTTTGGTTATTCTGTTGGTTCGTAGCCATCGGTTTGGAGCAGTCAAAGTGTTTAAATATGCGTTTGTGATTGGTTCGGGTTTGTATGCTTTGGCTCAGCTGCGAAGCCATTATGTTTGATGGTTTTTTGGTTTTTATGGATTATTTTAGTCGATAGAGATTGTTTTTTGGCAGCGTTGCCCGATGGTTTCGTTGTCGGTCAATAAAATAATAGAGCAATGGCTGTTGGGGTCAAAGATGTGGTTTAAGATGTCGTTTTGGTCTGTTTGTGTTAGGTTTTTGATGAGTTGAGTGTTAAAAATCAACAAACGAGGTCTTTCGGAGATACTTCGGGCAAGCATTATTTTGGTACAAATGTTTTCGCTCAAACCCTTTCCACCAGCCAATATTGGCGTTTGGAGACCCTGCGGGAGCTGATAAATCCAGTCGGCTAAATTTGATTTTTCGACGGCAACAAACACATCTTTCAAGCCAATATGCGATTTTCCAACGCTTATATTCTCTTCTATGGTGCCTTCAAAAAGCTCGTTGTGGTGATAGTTGGCACTCAACACATCACGCCAATTGGTCAGGTTTATCTCATGCAAAGGCAGATTATCTGCCTTTATAATGCCTTCGTAGCGGTAAAAACCTTGCAAAACCCTCGAAAAACCCTCCAACTTATCAAAATCCGAACTTTGTATCCACACAGACTCATTGGGTTGAAGTTCCAGATTTATTTTTGTGAAAGTGGGTTCTTTTTTGTAGGGCAATTGAAGCGAGAGTTTGCTTATTTTGAGGTGAATGCCTTTGTCCGAATGGGTATTTAGAAATAGATTTCCAGACTGCTCAATGGGCAAATTGGTTACTTTGGATACTTTTTCGGCGGCAGTCAAAATATCATAGACCACATCTAAGGTCATAATCAGTTTTTCGACCGCTCCCAAAAGCAATATTATCACGATTTCTGATGCCAAAAACTGCCCCAACGAAATGGTGCGTTCAGTTACCAATACCGTGCCAAAGATAAGTAAAGTACTGATTATCAAGACCTTAAAAACCACCATCGAACCATACTGAAACCGCAAAATATTGAAGTGTTTGGTTCGGGCATTGAGGTAGTTTCGGACCAAAAAATCGGTTTTGTTGATGGGCAAATTCGTAAAACCTGCAACCTTAAACGAGTGCATCGATTTGGCTATTTCTTGCAGCCAATGTACCAATTGATATTTATAATCAGACTCTGCCAAACTCGTTTTTAAGCCTTTGGGTCCCAAAATACGAAAGATAAGAAACAAGATAAGCATCAAAATTAAACCAAAAGCCACAAAAAACGGATGATAAAAAGACAACAACATCAAACCAAACACAATTTGTAAGGTATTGGCAGTGAGGTCAATCAACACTTTGGGCAACGATTTTTGAATGTTTATCACATCAAAAAAACGGTTTACCAACTCAGGCGGATAATATTTATACAACGCCTCATCGGTAATTCGGGGCAAGCGATACGCATACTCAAAAGCCGTTTTGGTAAAGATACGACGCTGCAAAACCTCAACCAAAGTCATCTGCACAATTTGTAAAATACCAGCCACAACAGTACCTATTATCACCGCCGTAATTAAAATCACAATCACGTTTATAATCTCACCACCCGACACATAATTGACAATCGCTTGCATACTCAAAGGCAGCAAAACACTAATTAATCCCGACAAAACGGCATAAAAATAGATGTAATAAATCTCTTTCTTATCGGCTTTGAGCAGTTTGATGAGTTTCTGAAAAGGTGTCGTTTTGGCGGTATCGTCTTCTATCCCCAAACCCACCAAAGGCGACAAAGTGTAGGCACTAAACGTGTAAACATAGGCATCGTCGAGGGGTTCGGCAGCGTTTGGATAATACTCAAACCGAGTTTTTACTTGCCCCACAGTCAAGAGCGTTGATGTGTCGAGGGTATCAATTTCGAGGGGATTCATCGTGCCGCTTTCGCCATCGATAGACCAGCACACAGTTTCGTTTTGATATTTGTTTTTGCGTTTTTGGACAATGAGTATCAGTCTAACAGTTTGACTGTCAATGTATTGAAAAACAACAAGCGGCGACCCAACGGCATCTATCAATTGGTTCAGACTGATTAGGTCAATGGCTTGCTCAATCAATCCAACCTCTTCTTGATAGTCTATCTGCGAGAGTTCTTGAAAAATAGTAGCAAGCGGCACACGCTCTTTCCACTGGCTATCTCGCCAGCTGTCGGTCGAAAGATAATCCTCGAGCTCAAAATAGTCATGCAAATAATTTTTAATACTTTTAACGACAATACGTTTCATAGTTGGAAAAGTTTTTATGAATAAAAAGAATTATTTTTGGATTGGCGGTTTTTTAAATGATTTTCTAAGACCTCAAAGCAAGTTTTTTTGAGGGTCTGAATGTCGTCCGACGTATAATTTTGGACCGATATGGGTTTGAGAAACTGGGCAGCCGTTCGTCCCCATCGGAGCGATGAAAGTCCTTTTTTAATATCCAAAATACTGGCAGAATTGCTCAACACAATTGGGATAATGTCGGTTTGGGTCTCGATGGCTATCCGAAACGCCCCCGAATGAAAAGGCAGTAAATAATCTTGGGATTGATTGATTTTGCCCTCTGGGAAAATAAAAATAGAGATGCCTTTATCCAAAAAAAGTTTCATCATACGCATACTTTTTGCCTTATTGTCTTCATTGGTTCTATCGACCATCACCGTAACGTAGCGGTAGAGGGTTTTCCATATAGGAAACCGACCAAACTCGGCGGCAGCCAAAACCCGAAAAGAAACGCCCCACATAGCCGCTACCAACAGCGGTGCATCAAAATAACTTCGGTGGTTGGCAATAAATATATAAGATTTATGGTGTTCAATGTGTTGGTGTTTGTCGATGTTGGTGTGGCGAACGCCAATGAGAAAGAGCCAAAAGAGCGTTGCAACACCCACACATCTGCCCATGATTTTTCCGCCCCAATAGATGCCAAAAAAAACTGAAAAAAGCACAAAAGGCAGGATGAGCAGCAACGAAATTAAAAAAGCCATTGCCACATAAGCCAAATAAATCTTGTGAAACATAAACAAAAAAATAAAATTAATAGTATGTTTGAATTGCAAAATATTGAAATAAAGGGCTTGTCCAGTTTCTGATGTTTATTGAGGTTTGAGGCGTTTTTGAAAAAAAGCATTGGCAACCAAAATCAATAAAATCAAAGCCGTTCCAAAATAAAATAAAGGGTGCATTTGTTCCTTTGAACCAAAAATAAAATAAGCCATAACGATGCCATAAATGACTTCCAGATTGACGGTCAGCAGCAGCGTATAAGGGCTTATTTTTCGCATCAGCGTCGTGCCAACAACCATCGTATATGCCGTACAAACACTCGACAAGATGCCCAGCAGCACATAGTCGTTTCGATACCAAACCGAGTTGTTGGTCAATGTAAAATCGTATGATTGATAGGACGAAGTAAAAACAATAAAAATGGAGACAAATATAAAGCCTGAAAGGATTTCATAAAACGTGATTTTGATGGGATTATCCATCGTCTTCATCATTTTTCCATTCAAAACCGAAAACAAAGCCGACAAAAAAGCCGATGCCAAACTGATTAAAATGCCATAGACAAACGTGCTTTCGACGCTGTAAATAAAGCCAACAGTAGCCACCATCATCACCCCAAACACCAGCTCGTGCCAAGCCACAGAGCGTTTGTAGAGCAGCGGCTCAATAAGCGAAGCAAAAAAAGCACCCGCCGACAAGCACGTCAGCGTAATAGAAATATTGGCAACCTTGATGGCGTGGTAAAATGCAATCCAATGCAAGGCAATCAGGCTGCCCAAGCCAAAAAGTTGGAGCAATTGTTTGAGGCTCACCCCAAAATTTTCTTTTTTAAAAACCATAAAACCACCAATGAAGGCAGCCGCAAAACCCATCCGATACCAAACCAACGGCACCGCCTTGATAGAAATCAAAGCACCCAAGATGGCTGTGAAACCCCAAATAAAAACGATGAGGTGTAAGCTAAAAAAGGCTCTTTTATCAGTCATAAATCAAATTAAAGGTCAAAATTAAGGATAATATTTAAAAAAGTGTATTTTTGCGTCTTATTCTCAATTAATGTATTTGTTGTCAGCAAACGACTTTGATTTTCCGCCCGTTAAATCTGCCGACTCCGAAGGTCTGGTGGCTATCGGTGGCGACCTTAGCCCAGGGCGGCTCTACTTGGCTTACACCAACGGCATCTTTCCTTGGTTTTGGCAAGATGGCTACTATTTTTGGTACAGCCCCAACCCCCGCATGGTCTTGTTTCCCCAAAATCTTAAAATATCGAAGAGCATGCGTTCGTGTTTGAACCAACAAAAATTTACCGTTACCCACAACCAATGCTTCCAAACCGTTATGAAGCAATGCAGCAGCACCAACAGAAAAGCACAAGAAGGCACTTGGCTCACACCCGATTTTATCGATGCCTACACGACCATGCACCGCATCGGGTTGGCACACTCGGTAGAGGTCTGGCAATCTGGCACGCTCGTGGGCGGCTTGTATGGCATACGCATAGGCAAGGTGTTTTTTGGCGAATCTATGTTTGCAACCGTAAGCAACGCCTCAAAATTTGGGTTTATAAAATGTGTACAAGACCTCCAAACAAACC
>JAYWHZ010000149.1:0-3502 GCA_043777395.1 Bacteroidota bacterium | reverse complement strand
CACCTTTTTCAAACGATTTTTTGGCATTGTCCCAAGCACCACCAGCGTTAGACTGAAACATTGCCATCAATACGCCACTTACCGTAACGCCTGCCAACAATCCGCCCAAAACCTCTGCACCAAATGAAAAACCAACCAAAACGGGGGTCAAAAGTGCAATGGCACCAGGCAAAAGCATCTCCCTAATGGCAGCTTTGGTCGAGATAGCAACGCATTTTTCGTATTCGGGGCGTGCCTTACCTTCCATAATGCCTTTGATTTCTCTAAATTGTCGGCGAACTTCATTCACCATTTCCATAGCTGCTTTGCCAACGGCACTAATAGCCAACGACGAAAAGATAAACGGAATCATGCCGCCCACAAACAAACCAGCCAAAACCCTTGCATTAGAAATATCTATCTGCGTAATGCCTGCCGTACCCATAAAAGCCGCAAACAAAGCCAGCGAGGTGAGTGCCGCCGAAGCAATGGCAAAACCTTTGCCTGTGGCTGCCGTCGTGTTGCCCACTGCGTCCAAAATATCGGTGCGTTCACGCACTTCTTTGGGCAAGTCGCTCATCTCTGCTATCCCGCCTGCGTTGTCGGCAATGGGTCCAAAAGCATCGATAGCCAACTGCATAGCCGTCGTAGCCATCATGCCTGCCGCCGCAATCGATACGCCATAAAGACCACCAAACTCGTAAGACAACACAATGCCCGCCGCCAAAACCAAAATAGGCAAAAAAGTACTTTCCATACCCACAGCCAAACCGCCAATGACGTTGGTGGCATGACCAGTAGCCGATTTTTGAATGATAGACAACACGGGACGTTTGCCCATAGCCGTATAGTATTCGGTGATGATACTCATCAATGTTCCCACGACAAGACCTACCAAAACGGCATAAAAAACACCCATCGACGTAAATTCATAACCCCGAATAGAAAGCGTTTGGGGAAGCATCCAACTGATTAAAAAATATGAAGCCACGGCAGTGAGTGCCACCGAGAGGTAATTGCCGTTGTTGAGGGCTTTTTGAACGTCGCCGTTAGGTTTTATTTTTACGATAAGCATGCCCATCAATGAAAAAATGATGCCCAAACCTGCCAAAACCATCGGGAGAAGAATAGGAGCGATGCCGCCAAATTTATCTGCCGAAACGATTTCACGCCCCAAGACCATCGTGGCTAAAATCGTTGCCACATAGGAGCCAAAAAGGTCTGCACCCATGCCTGCCACGTCGCCCACGTTGTCGCCCACGTTGTCGGCGATGGTCGCTGGGTTTCGGGGGTCGTCTTCGGGTATGCCTGCTTCGACTTTGCCCACGAGGTCGGCACCTACATCGGCAGCTTTGGTATAAATACCGCCACCCACACGGGCAAAAAGGGCAATACTTTCAGCACCCAACGAAAAACCTGTTAGGACTTCTAAGGCACGTTCCATCTCTTCGCCGTTGATGTCGGTGCCGACATACATGGCTTTAAAAACAATAAACAATGAACCCAAACCCAGCACGGCTAAACCTGCTACGCCCATTCCCATCACGGTGCCGCCCGTAAACGACACGTTGAGGGCTGTGGCAAGACTGGTTCGAGCGGCTTGTGCAGTACGCACATTGGCTTTTGTAGCAATACGCATGCCAATAAACCCTGCCAATGCTGAAAAAACTGCTCCAATAATGAAAGCAATGGCAATAACTGGGCTTGATTTGGGGTTGGTCGTACCCAAAATAGCCAATAGTATGCTTCCTATGACCACAAAATAGGCTAAAACTTTGTATTCGGCTTTCAAAAAAGCCATTGCTCCGTCAGAGATGTAACCTGCTATTTCGGTCATTCGGGCGTTGCCTGCGTCTTGTTTGGCAACCCATTGGGATTTGATGTAGGTGTATGCGAGAGCAAAAATTCCCAACAAGGGAACTAAATAGATGATATTCTCCATTATTCGTTTAGATTATTTTATTGCTAAAGGTTATTTTGTGCGTCTGATGCGGTGCAAGACTTTTTGAGGCGATATAATTTTTTGGTCTTGTGTTGTGAAATTTTTTTGCAAAAGTACATTTTTTTGTTCAAAACAGTTGTTTTTTTTGATTTATGTCCAATATATTTTTATTTTTTTGGTTCATACAAATTTTTGTGGTTGGTTTATATTGCTAAAAAAACATTTTTATTGTCGATAATTGTCTATCTTTGTGGGGCTAGATGGTTTGGATAAAAATTATTTTGCTACACTGTTCATTTTGCACCTCAACGCTCTACATATCTCCAATTTTAAGAACATCAAGGCGTTTTCTAACCCTGATTTGGGCAAGATAGTGGCTATAACAGGAGCAAACGGCATAGGAAAAACCAATTTATTAGATGCAATTCACTATTTATGCCTGACAAAAAGCTACTTTAATGCCATTGATACGCAGAATATTGCCTTCGATGCCAATTTTTTTGCCATCGAGGGCGAATTTTCGACCAACACAGGCGATAAAACCGTGTTTTGTGGCTACCAGCAACGCAAAGTCGTCAAAACCAACGGCGTTGAATACGACAGATTGGCGAATCACATCGGTTTTTTTCCCGTTGTCATGGTTGCTCCTATCGATGTGATGCTTATTTTGGAGGGCAGCGAAACCCGCCGCAGGTTTGTAGATGTGGTGCTGTCGCAGGTCGATGGTCTCTATCTCAAAAACCTTTCGGGCTACAACGCAATTTTGAATAATAGAAACGCCGTTTTGAAGCAAAGTCATTCACAGTCAATAGATTATAAATTAATAAATGTCTATAATGAACAATTAAACCATTATGGCATGCAGATTTTTGAGCAGCGAATTCATTTTTTTGAGCAGTTTTTGCCCCTGTTTCAAAGCCACTATCAGACCATTTCGGGTGGCAGCGAGCAGGTCTCAATAATTTATCATTCGCAACTTATGCACCTCAATCTGTTGGAACTTCTAAACCAAAATTGGGAGCAAGACCGAGCCGCACAACGCACCAATGTGGGCATTCATAAAGACGATTTGGCGTTTTTGATTGGCGAAAAACCACTCAAAAAATTTGGCTCACAAGGGCAACAAAAATCGTTTTTGATTGCTCTAAAACTGGCTCAATATGATTTCTTATACCAAAAACTAAACCGAAAACCGTTGCTCTTGCTCGACGATATTTTTGAGAAACTTGACTACAAACGACTTTCGCATCTCCTAAAATTGGTGAGCGACAACCACTTTGGGCAAATATTTTTGACCGACACCCAACGCACCAGAGTCGAACAAATCTTTAATCAATTTGAAAATGAAGTCTGCTATCTGGAAATGGTTTGAGGTTTAAAAATCATCATATTACCAATTTTTTACGCTTCGACACTCGATTTAAAATACATCATAATGACCAAAACCATTTTTTTAATCTGCTGTGTCGCTATCTTTTTTGGTTGTAAAAAAACTATTCCCCAAAACCCAACGCCCACACCAACCAAAGATACCACACAGTATGGCGTGCCGTTTGGCAATGTGCCAAATGCAGCAGATGC
>JAYWHZ010000148.1:0-3508 GCA_043777395.1 Bacteroidota bacterium | reverse complement strand
CCCAACAACCAGTGGTCTTGGTTTGTACTTCGGGTACTGCCGCCCTCAATTTATCGCCCGCCATTGCCGAGGCGTATTATCAGCGTGTGCCGCTGCTGATACTCACCGCCGACAGACCGCCCGAGCAGATAGACCAAAACGACGGGCAGGCAATCAGGCAAAATGGCGTGTTCGATAATTTTGTGGCTCGTTCGTTTGTGTTTCCAACCGATACCTCCAAACCCGCAGACCGACGTTTTGCCCAACGCATTGCCAACGAAGCCATCAATAGTTGCATAGAACAACACCAACCCACACACATCAATGTTCCGATGCGTGAGCCGCTCTACGACATGCCCCAACATGTGGTGGTAGATGCCAAGGCGTTGATGCTCATCGAACCTAAGATAAAAACATCAGACAACATCAGTTTTTCTACGCAAAGTAGAGATATTATAAAAAAATCCCAAAAAATTCTTTTGCTTTTTGGACAAATGAATCGCACCGATTTTGAGGGATTGGTAGCAGCCAATTTTGGGTTGTTTGGAGATGTTACGGCTCAAATCTATTTGGAAAACGGCATTAGAGACATTGATTTTGTGATAGATAAAGTCTCAAAAAATGGATTAGAACAAGCCTTTTTGCCTGATGTCTTGGTTACTTTTGGTGGCGACTTGCTTTCTAAAAAAGTAAAAATATTCTTCAAAAATAATCCACCCAAACTGCATATCCACGTTTCGGCGTTCGACAAGCCTATGAACAGTTTTTTTGGCAAGTATAATGTGAATGTGTTTAGCAAAGCAAGTTATTTTTTAAATCAACTCATTGATTTAAAATCAGATAGCAAGCAAGACATACCACTTTACAAAGATTTCTTAAAACAAATTGGCAACCAAAAAATCATTAATTTGAACATTGAACAAACGATTTATAACCATATTTTAACACATTTACCCCAACGAACCAACCTTCATTTGGGCAATAGCTTGCCTATCCGTCGGGTTTCGGAGTTAGATTTGAGGCATATTGTTGAGCCTACACGCCAGATTTTTGTCAATGCCAACCGAGGCACGAGCGGCATAGACGGCTGCGTGAGTACGGCGGTGGGTTCGGCTATCGTCAATGAAAAAAGTGGCATTGATACGGTGTTGATTGTGGGCGATTTGTCGTTTGTGTATGACAGCAATGGTTTGTGGAACGACTATGTGGCTTCGAGCCTCAAAATCGTGGTGATGAACAACGCTGGCGGTCAGATTTTTTCCAAAACGGTTGATGGCATTGGTCTTTTGGGCGACGAGGAGCGAAAAAGGTTGTTTGTTGCGAGCCAAAAGATGAACATTGAGCCTATTTGCAAAGCATTTGAGGTCGGTTATTGCTATTTTGATGGCTCGACTTCGGCTGAGGGTTTTGAATGTATCTTAAAAGATTTTTTTGCACTTGGCGGGGCAAGTGTTTTGGAGGTAAGGATTTAATAAAATTAATCTGTGTTTTGGTGATTCCAGTTGGATTCGAACCAACGACCTACTGCTTAGAAGGCAGTTGCTCTATCCAACTGAGCTATGAAATCGTATTTTTGTTATTAAATGACAAACAGTTATCGGTTTGAGGCGTTGGCTTGTTGCTGCTCTACTTCTGGTGATAACTGTTTGTTTAAAAAAAATTGGTCGAGGTAGCAGGATTCGAACCTGCGACCCCCTGCTCCCAAAGCAGGTACGCTAACCGGACTGCGCTACACCTCGCTGTGTATGTTTTGTGTTTTTGTTTATTAAAACACGGTTTTGGGCTAAAGAACTTGCGGAGAAAGAGGGATTCGAACCCTCGGTACCGTTTCCAGTACGCATGTTTAGCAAACATGTCCTTTCGGCCACTCAGGCATCTCTCCTCCTGTTTGCGTTCGCTTCTGTTGAACGTGGGTGCAAAATTACAACATTTTTTCTAATTACAAAATTTATTTTTATTATTTTAGTTTAGGGGTTTGCTCTGAGGTCTTTTATCCAAGCGTTGGCTTCTAAGGTTTTTATTTTGCTTAGGTCTGCGTCTGCTTTTTCTTTGGTCAGGTAGTTTCCCACTGCGATTTGGTTGAGTTGTTTGAGTTTGCCTACTTTTTGGACTTCGGTATCGAACCCGAGTGTTTTGAGTTGAATGGTTACTTTGTTTACGTTGTCTATGTTTCCAAACGTACCGACGATGATTTTGTAGTTGGCGGTTTCTATGATGTCGTTTGGTTGTGTGGTTTTGGTTTGGGTTGGTTTTGTGTTTGTTGTTTTGGGTTGTGTGGTGTCTGTGTTGATTGGGTTATTGGGCATTAGGGTTGCTTGCTGTTTGTCGTTGGTTTTTTGGGGCTTTGTGGGGTTTTCGAGGTGTTTTATGCCTATCCATATGCCGCCAAAGAGGAGCGATGCAGCCGCTATTGTGGCTATTTTGCCCAGCGAGTTTGTGAGGTCTATGGGTAAAGTTTGGGTGGCGTTGTGGTTGATGTATTTTTTTGTTGGCGTTTGGGTTTCAAATAATTTTGAGATATTGACATCGATTAGTCCGTATGAATTTTGTAAGATTGGGGCGTTGTGGCGTTGTTTAAACAAGATATTGTTTTCGCTGTCGAGGTAGAGCGAGCCGATGCCTTGTATGTCAAAAATCTTGTCTTTGTCCAAAGTATCAACGATGGTGTTGATGTAGTTGTTGATTTGGGCGGTGGCTTGTGCGTAGCCTATCTTTTGGTGTTCGACTATGGCATCGATGAGCAGGTCGTCGTTTGCGGTTAGGTTTTGGTTAAAGGCAATGAGTGTTCGGGGTGCCAAAATGCGTTTGTTGTCGGTATCGATAACGGCGGCTTGATAGAATGTAATAAAAGCACCCAAATTGGGTATTATGGTACAATTGTTTTGCTTGATGACTTGGCACAAGATGGTGTTCAGGTTGGTGTTCATCGCCGTTTTGGTTAATTTTGCGGGTTTTTATTGTATTTCGACGGTTTTAGTGCTTGTCGATTGTTGGTTTGGTGTAGCTAATGTAAGTATATATTTCTAATTGTTTAATATTTTTTTTACAAATGTAAATTTTTGTTTACAATTGGCATTTTTTGGGTTTATTTTTTTGTTTCAAGAAAGAAATTTTTGGCATATAGTGGCTCAAAATAAGCCAAGTTCTCAAAATCTTTGTCTATATATTTTTGGTTTGCGAGTGTTATCATGTGGTTTGCCCAAAGGCAGTTTTGTTCCACAAAAATATGTTTGGTGTGAGCCAAAAGCGGTTTTAGTTTGCCTGCACCAGACCCAAAATAGATGTTCGTCAAGGGTTCATTTTGTGCATTTTCTACAAACTGGCTGTCGAATATCTGCGAATAAACTTTCTTTTTTTCCTTGCCTTCATGGTCATAAACGGCTGCAAAAACCTCCATGCGTCTGGCGTCTATCAGCGGGCAAAGTTGGTGCTGCGGCGTGAGGGTTTCGGTCTGGCGGTCGAGAAGTCCCTGCGTGAGTATTTGGAGCGTGTCGATGCCAATCAGCGGTATGTTTTGTGCAAAACAAAT
>JAYWHZ010000147.1:0-3540 GCA_043777395.1 Bacteroidota bacterium | reverse complement strand
TGCTTCGTCGAGCAGCGGTTTGAGGTCGAGGTATCGGCTTGAAAAATGTCCGATGAGTAGTTTTTTGGCGTTGGCTGTTTGTGCTATCTGTGCGGCTTGTGCGGCTGTTGAGTGGTGCGTTTTGGCGGCTCTTTGGGTGAGTTCATTCATAAAAGTGGCTTCATGGTAGAGCAGGTCAATGTTTTGGATATGCGTAGCCATTGTGGGGTCAAAGATGGTGTCGGAGATGTAGGCGTATGTTCTATGGTTGTGTTTGAGTGTGGTGAGGTCTTTGTTTTCGATGGTTTTTTGTTGATTTAGGGCGATGTCGTTGCCTTGTTTTAGGGCTTTGAGTTGATTGGGTTGTAGATTAAGTCCTTCAATTTTTTGTTTATCTAAGGTTCGCTGGTCGTTTTTTTCTACAAAGAGGAATCCTGTGCAGTCTATTCGGTGTTTGAGTGGAATGGTGAAGACGTTGAGGTGTTCGTATGCTGCAATCTGTTCAAATTGTTTGGGATTGGTTTGATGAAAAACGATTTCAAATGCCAGTTTTAGGTCTGAAATTTTGATTTGGAGTTCTATTATTTCTTTCAATCCATGAGGTGCAAAGAGGTTTATCGGGTTTTTTCGGTCTTGAAAGTTGATGGTAGAGAGCAGCCCCATGAGTCCCAGATAGTGGTCGCCGTGTAGGTGAGAGATGAATATTTGGTTTATCTTAGAGGTTTTTATTTTGTATTTGAGGAGTTGCCATTGGGTACCTTCGCCACAGTCTATCAGCGATAGGTTTCCGTTGTAGTTGAGTATTTGAGCAGATGGAAATCTGTTGAGTACGGGCGTTGCCGAGCCAGCACCGAGTATGATAAGTTCAAATAGACACATTGGTTTTGGCTTTTATGGCTTAGTATTTGGCTTTATTGTAGTTTTTGAGTGTGTTTTGCAGGTTTGTTTTGCCCGAAATTTTGTTGTCGTTGGGTTTGATGTGTTTCAGTATATCGACTGCTTTTTGGAGTGCATTGTCCATTTCGTCTATCACCATATAAAACGCTTCGTTGCCGTAGGTTTGCCGCCCAATATAGGCTTTGAGATACAAGGCGATGAGGTAATGGTCTTTATTTGAAAACCGATTGGTTTGGATTTTATTTTTATTTAAATAAATCAAAAATTGATTAAATTCGCTTTGGGTAATCTTAAAATTATTGGCAAAATGCTGCCCAGTCCTAAAAAGTCTGATGAGCTCTTGGTGTTTTTCAGAATACGAATACGCATAATTTAATAAAATGCCCGTGTTAAACAATTGTGCAAACCTGATAGAGTTCCAGCTGCTATCGAGCGGCACAAACACGTCGGGAATGATACCGCCGCCGCCATAAACGGTGCGTCCCGAGGGCGTTTTGTATTTGAGTGTGTCGGCAATCGGAATGCTATCTGGCGAATAAAGTTCGGCGTTGCGGCTGTCTATCTCGTTGTCGTAAACGGTTCGGTTGGTATATGGTTTTTGAATGCTCCTGCCCGTTGGGGTGTAATATCGAGACACCGTAAGCCGCAACGCAGAGCCATTGGGCAGGTCATATTGCTGCTGCACAAGCCCTTTTCCAAACGAACGCCGACCCACAATGATGCCCCTATCCCAATCTTGAATAGCCCCCGACATAATTTCGCTCGCCGATGCCGTGCCTTCGTCTATCAGTAGGGTCAATGCACCTTGCTCAAAACTCCCTTCGGCAGAGGCAAAATACTGCTCCGTTTGTTGGTTTCGACCTTTGGTATAGACAATAAGTTTTTTGTCTTCGAGAAATTCATCTGCCAGCTGCACGGCTTCATCGACGTAGCCGCCTGGGTTTCCACGCAGGTCTAAAACGAGCTTTTGGAGGTTTTGGCGTTTGAGTTTTTGGAGTGCTTTATTAAATTCGTCGGCGGTTTGGTCGTTAAATTCATTGATTTTGATATACCCTATTTCGTTGTTTATCATATAGGCTACATCGACGCTGTTGGTGTTTATGGCATCTCTCTGGATACTAAAATTGAGTGTTTTGTTTTGGCGAATGAGTTTGAGGTTTATCGTTGTGCCTTGTTTGCCACGCAATAGGTTCACGATTTGGTCGTCTTGAAGCCCTGCACCCGCCACTGTCATTTTGTCTATCTGCACAATGCGGTCGCCACTTCTGATGCCTGCCGACTCGGCGGGGCTTCCCACCATAGGGCTTACCACAAACATGGTGTCATTTAAAATATGAAACTCCACGCCGATGCCCACAAAGTTGCCCTCCAAATCTTCATTGACGGTTTGCAAATCACGTGCTGGGATATAAACCGAATAGGGGTCTAACTGAGATAGCATGCTTTCGATGCCGCTTTCATACAAAAAATCGGCATCGACGGTGTCCACATATTGCCGATTGACGTAGTTGAGGACTTCTTGGAGCGGTGTTGGTGCCGAAGCCCTGACAAGCGGCGTTGCGGTGTGTTGTTTGTCGTTAAATTTTACGCCCAAATACATACCTATTCCCATTGTGGCAGCCAGGGCAATGGGCAGCCACACGTCGGGGCGTTTGGTTTTTTGTGGGGGCAAGTCATCGCCTTCCTTGGCGTTGGTGTGAGGCATGGTATTGTTGGTAACAATTTTTTTATTGAATTAGTTGTCCTATTTTATGGATTATTTTGCATTTCAGACCCTTAAATTTATTAAAATGGTTGATTACATTTTCAGGCTTTTGTTGTTGGGTGGTTTTGGTTTTATAAAACTTGCACCTCAAATATTTTTTATAGGCTTATGAGTTCGTCGTTGGCGTTGGTAAACTGATATTGGTTGATATGAAATGTTTTTGTGGGTATTATTTTAATCCATTTGCCATATTTTAGAAGCCAAGAGCGTTGTTTGTCATAGAGTTTTTGTTTGAGGTATGCGGCTATGAATGGGTGTGTGTGTAGGGCAATTTTGGTTTCGTTTTGCTCGGTAATGATAAATCTGAGTGCCGATTCTATGTCGCCGATGATGGTCGATGTGGGTCTTGTTTGCCCTGTTCCTTCGCAGGCGGTGCAGTTTTCGGTGGTTATGATGTTTATTTCTGGTCTGACCCGCTGCCTTGTGATTTGCATCAGCCCAAATTTGGATATAGGTATGATGACGTGCTTGGCTCGGTCGTGTTGCATATATTCAACCATTTTGAGGTGCAGGTCTTTTTTATAGTTGATGCGTTTCATGTCTATAAAGTCGATGACAATGATGCCGCCCATATCTCTGAGCCTCAGTTGTCGGGCTATCTCGGCGGCGGCATCGCAGTTTATCGCAAACACATTGTCTTCTTGGTTCAACACGGCGTTGGGTCTGCTTCCGCTGTTTACGTCTATGACGTGTAGGGCTTCGGTGTGTTCGATGATGATATATGCACCGCCCGAAAAAGTTACCGTTTTGGTAAAAAGGTTTTTGAGTTGTTTGTCGATGCCGTTGGCTTCAAAGAGCGTTATTTTGCCGTTGTTGTATGGTTTTACGATGGTAGCAAGCTCCGGTGCATAGGTTTTGACGTATTCTTTCACGTCGTGGTAGGTGCTGTCGTCGTCTAT
>JAYWHZ010000146.1:0-3557 GCA_043777395.1 Bacteroidota bacterium | reverse complement strand
CTTTGAATTACATTGGTGGTAAAGCAAAAATATTAGACCAAATTTTACCTTTATTTCCGAAAGAAATTGACAATTTCATTGATTTATTTGCAGGTGGTTGTAACGTAGGAATTAACGTAAACGCAAATAAAGTTTACTTTAACGACAACCTAACTTACCTTATTGAAATGTACCAAACATTTCAAGAAAACGACCTTGACACAACGATTTTACATATTAAAAACCGAATAAAAGAGTTTGAACTTTCTTTAACAAATGAAGAAGGCTACAAAAAAATGAGAGAACAATACAATAAACAAAAAAATCCGTTGGATTTATTTGTTCTTATTGCCTACTCTTTTAACCACCAAATTCGTTTTAACAACAATCACGAATTTAATAATCCATTTGGACGTGAAAGAAGCAGTTTTAATGCTTCAATGAAACAAAATTTAGAAAAATTTATAATAAAGTTAAAAGAAACAGATACTGTTTTTTTAAATAATTGTTTTAATAATTTTGATTTTACGTTTCTAAATTATAACGATTTCGTTTATTGCGACCCACCATATTTGATTACAACAGGAACTTACAACGATGGAAAAAGAGGGTTTAAAGGTTGGACAGATAACGAAGAAAAACAACTTTTAAAAACACTTGACAGCCTTGATAAAAAAGAGATAAGATTTGCATTATCTAATGTTTTGGAGCACAAAGGAAAGTCAAATGGTATTTTAAAATCTTGGGTTGCAAGCAACTCAAATTATAAAATCAATTTCATTGATTTTCATTACTCAAATTCTAATTATCAAACACTTGTAAGAGATAAAGATGCAAGTATTGAAGTGCTTATAACGAATTACGAACCTCAAAAGCCACAAAAAGAGAAAACTCTTTTTGATGAGTTTAATTTTTAGCATTTATGAGGTATATCGGAAACAAAGAAAACTTACTTGATAAAATACACCAAGTAATGCAAACAAAAAATATTCAAGGCAATTCATTTTTTGATTTTTTTGCAGGTACGACAAAGGATATTTTTTTCCACTCAGTGGAGAGCCAATTCCATTAGAAAAATACAAAGACAGAGCATTATACAAAGCAGGAGATAAAAAACAAATTATTGAAATACCAGATTTGATATTGTTAGACAAAAAAGAAAATGAAATCATAAATATTGAGGGAGAAAAATATGTAAACAGAAAAGCAGGTATTTTACAAATCAAAACCTTTGACTTTATTGAAAAAGTTTACATTAAAAAACACTATCCAAAATACAAAATCATCAGAACCGTAGTGCTTTTTGGAAGTGAAGAAACTTCTATTGTTGAAGTTGAAGTAAGTTTTTTACTAAACAAAAACGGACAATTAATTTTAAGCGTAAAAGCACCAAAACTATTTCAAGAAGCAATAAAAAACTTGTTGGACTTTTGGAACTAACAGACACGAAAAAAAAAACTCCAAAACCGTTCTTGTCCTTGTGTGGATTTAAACAGATTTTGAAGGTTGTAGGCTATAAAATTGGGGTTTTACTCTTTGATGAGTTCTATTGTTTTGATGGTGATTTCGTCTTTCTCTTTGTCAAAACCGATGGCAATGGTGTCGCCTTCTTTTATTTCTTTGTTGATAATTTTTTCGGCAAATGGGTCTTCTACATATTTTTGTATCGTTCTTTTGAGCGGTCTTGCACCATAGAGCGGGTCAAATCCTTTTTCAGCCAAAAATTCGATTGCTTCGGGGCTGAGTTCCATCTCAAAACCGAGTTCTTTTATCCTTCGGTTTACGTCTATCAGGTTGATCTTGATGATTTTGTGAATGTCTTCTTTTTCGAGTTGGTTAAACACGATTACGTCATCGACACGGTTTAAAAATTCGGGTGAGAATGTTTTTTTCAATGCGTTTTGGATAACGTTTCTGGTGTCGTCCAGTTTCATCTTTTCTTTTGTTTGTGTTGCAAACCCCACGCCTGTCCCAAAGTCTTTGAGCTGTCGGGAACCGATGTTGGAGGTCATGATGATGATGGTATTTTTGAAGTCTATTTTTCGACCCAGGCTGTCTGTCAGTTGCCCATCGTCTAACACTTGAAGCAAGATGTTGAACACGTCGGGGTGTGCTTTTTCTATCTCGTCGAGCAAGATGACGGAGTAGGGCTTGCGGCGTACTTTCTCGGTGAGTTGTCCACCTTCTTCGTAGCCTACGTAGCCCGGAGGGGCGCCGATGAGCCGTGAGACCGAAAATTTCTCCATATATTCGCTCATGTCTATTCTGATGAGGTTGTCTTCCGAGTCGAACAAAAACCGTGAGAGTTCCTTGGCGAGTTCGGTTTTGCCTACGCCCGTTGGTCCTAAGAAAATGAACGAGCCGATGGGTCTCTTGGGGTCTTTGAGTCCTGCTCGGGTGCGTTGTATGGCTTTGGCTACTGCGGTTACGGCTTTGTCTTGCCCAATCACTTTTTGTTTGATGGTTTGAGCCATGAGTGCTATTTTTTCACTTTCGGCTTGGTTTACTTTGGTTACGGGTATGCCAGACATCATAGCGACCACTTCGGCTATGTGGTTTTCATCTACTGTTGAGCGTTTTTGTTTGGCGTCTTGTTCCCATTGGGTTTTGGCTTTTTCTAAGTCATCAACAAAACGTTTTTCGATGTCTCTGAGTTTGGCTGCTTCTTCATATTTTTGACTTCTGACGACTTTTGTTTTCTCTTCTTTAATGTCCTCCAACTGCTTTTCGAGTTCTAAGATATTTTCAGGCACATTGATGTTATTAATGTGAACCCTTGCACCGGCTTCGTCCAATGCGTCAAAGGCTTTGTCGGGCAAAAAACGGTCGGTGATGTAGCGTTCGGTCAGGCGTACGCAGGCTTCTATGGCCTGAGGCGTGTAGATGACGCTGTGGTGGTCTTCGTATTTGCCTTTAATGTTGTTGAGAATGATTATCGTGTCGTCGATGCTTGGCGGTTCGACCATTATTTTTTGAAACCGTCTATCCAATGCACCATCTTTTTCTATGTATTGTCGGTATTCGTTTAGGGTTGTGGCACCGATACACTGCACTTCGCCCCGAGCCAAGGCCGGTTTGAACATGTTGGAGGCATCTAAGCTGCCGCTTGCTCCGCCTGCACCCACGATGGTGTGTAGCTCATCAATAAATAAGATAATATCCGAATTTTTTTCGAGTTCGCTCATGATAGATTTCATGCGTTCTTCAAACTGACCCCTGTATTTCGTGCCCGCTACCAAGCCCGACAGGTCGAGTGTGATGATGCGTTTGTTATAGAGTATTCGGGACACTTGTTTGTTGAGTATTCGGAGTGCCAGACCTTCGGCTATGGCAGTTTTGCCTACCCCGGGTTCTCCGATGAGTATAGGGTTATTTTTTTTGCGTCGGGAGAGTATCTGCGATACCCGTTCTATCTCTTTGTCTCGCCCAATGATAGGATCTAATTTTCCTTCTATTGCCAAGGCACTGAGGTCACGCCCGAAGTTGTCCAAAACGGGTGTTTTAGATTTTGGGTTGGCGGTTTGCCCTTGTGGTTTTCGGTTGTTTTCGTATCGGCTTCGGTCTTGATACTCGTCGTC
>JAYWHZ010000145.1:0-3573 GCA_043777395.1 Bacteroidota bacterium | reverse complement strand
AATCGCCTTATTTTTATTGCCTTGTGGCTATGTTTTTAACTTTATTCCAACCATTTCTAAAACTTTAATTTCTCAACGGTTTGCCTGTTTCGAGCATTGTTTTGATGCGTTCGAGTGTTTTACGTTCGCCACAGAGCGACAAAAACGCCTCACGTTCCAAATCCAAAACATATTGTTCGGACACTTCTTGCGGCGAGCTCAGGTCGCCACCACACACCACATAGGCGAGTTTGTTGGCTATCTTGGCATCGTGTTCAGAAATGTATTTGCCCATGAGCATACCGCTCACACCTGCCTGAAACTGAGCCATTGCACCTTTGCCATAAACCATAAATTTGCTTGGCACGGGCTGCATATAACCTGCATTGGCAAGTGCCAGACACGCATTTTTGGCATCAGAAAGCAAGAAATCTTGGTTCAGCGTAATGCCGTCGCTTGATTTCAGATAGCCCATGGCTTGCACTTCGTATGCCGACGTACCGACCTTTGCTTGGGCAATGTTCATAAACACCTCTTGGAGACGTGTGAGTTCGACCTCGCCGTTTTTTATCATCTGCCCCACTCGCATCGCCATTTCTTTGGTGCCGCCGCCGCCCGGAATAAGCCCCACGCCCACCTCGACCAAACCCATGTAGAGTTCGGCACCTGCTTGGACATGGTCGGCATGGAGCGAAAATTCGCAGCCGCCGCCGAGTGTCAGCCCTTTGGGAGCCACGACCACCGGCACGCTCGAATGTCGGATACGCATCGATGTGTTTTGAAAATGGCGAACTGCCATGTCTATTTCTTCAAATTCTTGCTCTATGCCCCACATGAGTATCATGGCAATGTTGGCACCTGCCGAGAAGGCTTGCGGGTTGTCGTTGCCGATGACTACGCCTCTAAAATCTTTTTCGGCTAATTCTATGGCTTTGTGTATGCCGGTGAGAATATCGCCAGATACGGCGTTCATTTTGGTGTGAAACTCCACGTTGAGGATGCCATCGCCGATGTCGATAATGTCGCAGCCGGCCGAATTCCAAACAGATTTATTGGCTTGCTTGAAATGGTCTAACACGATAAATCCGTCGGTTCCGTCTATGTTTTTGTAGGTTTTGGCTGGTATATCGTAGCAAAGTCGTTTGCCGTTTTGGGTTTTGTAGAATGTTTTGTTGCCTTGTTCTATCATTTCTTTGACCCACTGGCAGGCTTCGATGCCTTGGTTTTTCATGAGTTCGATGCCTTTTTCTATGCCAATGGCTTCCCAATATTCAAAGGGTCCCAATTCCCAGCCGAAGCCGGCTTTGAGTGCATCGTCTATTCTGAATATTTCGTCTGATATTTCGGGTATGCGTCGTGAGCTGTAATCGAAGAGTGGCAAGAGTGTTTTTCTATAAAATTCGCCTGCTTTGTCTTGTGCGTTGATTAGGATTTTGAGGCGTGTTTTGAGGTCGTCGATGCCTTTGGTTTGTGCTAATATTGGAAAATTGGTTTTTGAGCCTGTTGGGACGTATTCGAGTGTTTTGAGGTCGAGTTGTAGGAATATTTTTTTGCCTTTGTCGTCGGTGGTTTTTTTGTAGAATCCTTGCCCTGTTTTATCGCCCAAAAATTTATTTTCCAACAAAAATTTTAGGAATGGTGGTATTTGGAATACGTTTTTGCGTTCGTCGTTTGGGCAAGCGTGTGCTACGCCGAGTGCCACTTTTTCTAAGGTATCGAGTCCGACCACGTCGGAGGTTCTGAATGTGGCTGATTTGGGTCTGCCCACGAGCGGTCCGGTGAGTTTGTCGATGTCTTCGACGGTCAAGTCCATTTGTGCTACGGTGTCGAAGAGTTGCATAATCGAAAAAACGCCCACCCGATTGGCGATAAATGCGGGTGTGTCTTTGCAAAGGACGGTTGTTTTGCCCAAGTGTTTGCGTCCATAATCCATCAAAAATGCTACAATTTCGGGTTTGGTATCGTTTGTGGGTATGATTTCGAGCAGTCGGAGGTATCGTGGCGGATTGAAGAAGTGTGTGCCACAAAAATGGGCTTTGAAATCGTCGGTTCTGCCTTCGTTCATCAGGTTGATGGGTATTCCTGATGTGTTTGAGGAGACGATTGTGCCTTTTTTTCGGTATTTTTCGATGTCGTCGAAGATTATTTTTTTGATGTCGAGGCGTTCTACGACCACTTCTATAATCCAGTCGCAGTCTGCTATCTGGCTCATGTTGTCGGTGAAATTACCGGTTTTGATGCGTTTTGCAAAGCGTTTGTCGTAGAGTGGTGCAGGGTTGGCGGCGATGGCGGTTTGCAGGGCGTTTTCTACGATTCGGTTTTTGACTTTTGGGTGGCTTAGGGTTAGTCCTTTGGCGGTTTCGTCGGGCGAGAGTTGCGACGGGGCAATGTCGAGCAGCAAAACATTGAGACCGATGTTGGCAAAATGGCATGCAATGCGAGAACCCATGACTCCTGAACCCAATACGGCTACTTTTTTAATGATTCTATTCATGTTATTTTGGTTGATAAATATTTTTATTTTTATATAATTATTTTGTAATGAGTTTTTTGTATATTAAATAAAAAAATGATATGTTAGAATACTATTTTTGGCAAATATATGTATTTTTTTTGTGTTGTTACGATTTTATTTTATTTTTTTATTGTCCGACGACGACGGTGTGCATTTCGTCGGTTTTGAGGTGTTTTTGGGCTAAGTTTAGCAGGTCGTTTGGGTTTATGCGTTCGATGGTGTCGATGTATTGTTGGTAATAGGTGTAGTCTTGTTGGTTTAGGAGTAGGCTTTTGAACCTATCGATGCGAGCAAAAGCGCCATCGAAGTTGGTTCGGAGTGTTCCTTGCAAGTATTGTTTGACGGTTTGGAGTTCTTTTTCGCCTACGGCTTCGTTTTGGAGTTGTTCTATTTCTTTCATGATTTCTACGATGGCTTTTTGGGATACTTCGCTTGCCACTTCGGTGCCGATGGTCAGGTAGGCATCGTGGTTTAAAATATTGACAATTCCCGACCCGATGCCGTAGGTGTAGCCTTTGTCTTCACGGATATTGCTCATGAGGCGAGAGCCAAAATAGCCGCCCAAGATGGTGTTTAGGATGCGCAAACCCAAAAAATCTGGGTGTTGGTTGTTGATGGTTCGTTTGCCGATGCGAATGGCGTTTTGTATGGCATTTGATTTTTTTTCAAAATGGTATCGTTCGGTGTTTTGTTCAATTGTTTGTTCTAAGGTTGTTTTTTTGGTTATTAATGGTTCTATTTCTCCAAATAGTTTGTCTATTAATGGTATTATGGTGTCGATTCCTTTACCAGAAATCAAAATAGTTAAATTTGAAAAATCATAATGTGTTTTAAAAAAATCTATCAAATGTTGTTGTTTTATTTGGTCGTAGTCGTTTTCGCTGGCGTATCTGGCGTAAGGGTGCTGCGAGCCATAGATTGCGGCGTTAAAGTTTCGTCGGGCTAAGTTGGCTACTTTTTCGTTGCTGAGCAGCAGGGCTTGTTTGCCGTTTTGGCGGGCGAGGTCGAATTCTTTTTGAGGAAAGACGGCTTTGGATACGATTTCAAAGAACAGCGGCAAGACGTTTTGGAGGTGTTTT
>JAYWHZ010000144.1:0-3579 GCA_043777395.1 Bacteroidota bacterium | reverse complement strand
GCGAAATATTTTTTCTTCAAAACTACTGGCATCATATCTTTGACCACACGTGGTCTTTGGCTGTCGAGGAACATTTTTATTTTTCGTTGGCTCTGGCGGTTTTTTTACTCGCTAAGTTCAAGCAACTTGAAAACATGCGTCTTTGCATGGGTTTGTTTGTGGTCGTGGCTGTGGCTTGCTTCTCAATGCGTTTGTTCAATTATTTGAGCTACGACGATGCCCAACGCCTTGCCGTCAATTTGGTCTCGAGAGAGTTTAACCGAACCCATCATTTCCCAACCCACTTGCGGATAGATAGCTTGCTGGCAGGCACAGCATTGGCATACCAATATCACTTTAACAGAGAACGAACCGTCGCTTTTTTTCAGACCCACAAAACCGTGTTGAGCCTCGTGGCGGTGGCTTGCTTGATGCCTCTGTTTTTTTTCTTAGAAAAAACATTTTATATGAACACCTTTGGCTTGAGCCTGCTCTATGTCGGGTTTGGTATCGTGTTGATGCTCTTTGTAACCTCTAAAAACACGACGCAAATCTTAGTAAAAATTTTCTCAAAGCCCGTTTGCTGGCTGCTCACCACCATCGGATTCTATTCGTATTCTATCTATCTGTGGCACATCATGGTCAGAGACAACCTCGTACACTACATCTTTCATACCCTGACACACGACCGCATGCACATTGTGCCGCATTTTATCGTCTATGCGTTGGCTTGCATCAGCATAGGCATTTTGATGTCAAAATTGATTGAAACACCATGTCTAAAAATTAGAGATAAATATTTTCCACGCCGAACGTAGATCAGTTTCTATTAAATCTTTTTTGTATTCAATTTGTTATACCTCAAAATAATTTTTATTTTTAAAACTTAATTGCCTCACACCACTATCCAGCCCTAACAAAAATATGTTCGATACCCTCCAACCCATTCTCCAAAAAGAACTCCAAAACATTGCCGATGCCGGCTTATACAAACGTGAACGCATCATCACCTCGCCGCAAGGTGCAGAGATAGAAGTCAATGGCAAAACAGTCATCAACCTTTGCTCTAACAACTATCTGGGGCTGTCGTCGCACCCAAAAGTCCTTAAAGCAGCCAAAAAAGCCATCGATACACACGGCTACGGCATGTCGTCGGTGCGGTTTATCTGCGGAACGCAAGACATACACAAGCAGCTGGAGCAAAAAATAACCGATTTCTTAGGCACAGAAGACACCATACTCTATGCCGCCGCCTTCGATGCCAACGGCGGACTGTTTGAACCCTTGTTTAATGAACAAGATGCCATCATCTCAGACGAACTCAACCACGCCTCCATCATCGACGGCATTCGCCTGTGTAAAGCCCAACGCCATCGATACCTGAACAACGACATGGCTGACTTGGAACAAAAACTAAAAGAAACCCAACACCTCCGAAACCGAATCATCGTTACCGATGGCTCATTTTCGATGGACGGAACGATTGCCCAATTGGATAAAATATGCCAACTTGCCCAACAATACCACGCCCTAATTATGATAGACGAATGCCACTCGACAGGCTTTTTGGGAAAAACAGGACGTGGCTCGCACGAACTCCACAACGTGGTGGGAAAAATAGATGTCATCACCGGCACGCTGGGCAAGGCTCTGGGCGGTGCTTTGGGTGGATTTACGAGCGGACGCAAAGAAATCATCGAAATTCTCAGGCAACGTTCACGCCCTTATCTGTTTTCAAACACGTTGGCACCCGCCATCGTTGGGGCATCGATTGCGGTGTTTGAGATGCTCAATAAAACGACCAAACTGCGTGATAAGCTTGAAAAAAACACCCTTTATTTCCGCAAAAAGATGACCCAAGCAGGCTTCGACATCAAGGCAGGCGTGCATCCCATCGTACCGATTATGCTCTACGATGCACCGCTGGCACAAACGATGGCAGAAAAACTGTTGGGCGAAGGCATTTATGTCGTTGGGTTTTATTATCCTGTGGTGGCAAAGGGCAAAGCCCGAATTAGGGTTCAAATATCGGCGGGTCTCGACCGCAAACACTTGGACAAAGCCATTGGGGCGTTTATAAAAATAGGCAAAGAATTGAAAATCATTGGTTTGTAATTTTTGTTTAATTAAATCGTTTTGAAGAACCATTATCCCAAAAAGAAACCATTAGAATCGACTATACCGAATGGAAAAAAGTACATTTGAGGCACTCATTTCGTTGTTAGACGACAACGATGCAGAGGTTTTGGACAATATTACTCAGAAAATACGCTCCGAGGGCAGACCCATCGTGCCGGAGTTGGAGTCGGCATGGGAGCTCGTGCAAGACCCTTTGGTTCAAGACCGCATTGTGGATTTGATTAAGCAGATAAAACTTGATGTGGTCTATAAAGGGTTTAAAAAATGGCTCAACTCTCCAAATCAAGACTTGCTTGAAGGGTTGCTGCTGTTTTGCCAGTTTGAGTACCCCGATTTTGATGAGCAGGCAATCAGAAACCAGATAGAGTCTATCCGCATAGATGCTTGGTTGGAGATGAGTTATCTGCTGACACCGCTCCAAAAAATCCAGACATTGAACCACATCGTTTATACCAAATATAAGTTTTTGGGCAACACACAAGACTATACGAACCCCAACAACTCGCTGCTCAACAAGGTGCTTGAACTCCGCAAGGGCAATCATATTTTGCTGTGCTGTGTGTATATGCTCATTGCCCAACGCTTGGATATGCCGATAAAGGGCGTAAACCTGCCTCAGCATTTTATTTTGGCTTATGAAGACACCAACGCCGAAAACCAAAATAGTGTGTTGTTTTATATCAATGCGTTCAATCAGGGTACGATTTTTAATAAAAAAGAGATAGATAATTTCTTAAAAATGATTGACATTGAACCCGAAAAAAAATATTATGAGCCTTGTAGTAATCTCGAAATCATTAAAAGAATGTTTAATAACCTGATATTTTCTTTCCAACAGCTCAAACAAGACGACAAGATAGACGAACTGACGATACTCAGGCATTTGGTCGAACAATGGGAAAAAGACAATACCTAAACCAACACGCCAACCCTCAAAAACAACAACAATTCTCAAAATAAATTACAACGCAAGCTTAATGGCTTTTTTGCAGCCAATAAATCCAAATTTAAGATGTAGATTTGTTCTCTCAAAAATAGTTTTTAAGTTGAATTAGAATCCATTTTTTTAGTCCAAAATACTAATTATATCCAATCCAACGTTTTGAAATGCGTTGCAATGATTTCAAACAAAAAATTCTGTAAACACATACCAACTCATCGAGACCACACACCACGACCATGACCAAATATTATATTTTATTGCTCACTTTATGGACAAGCACTTCCAATTTGGCTACCAAAACACTTGCACAAGCCGCTAACCCGCTTTTTGGCAACGAATGGATTAACTACAACCAAACTTACCTTAAAATTAAAATCGTTAAAGAGGGCATCTACCGCATCAACCAAAATCAGCTGCTGGCGGCGGGCATGCCCCCATCGCTGAACCCCAAACACATACAACTGTTTGCGGCAGGCAAAGAGCAGTTTATATACCTCAAAGGCGAAGCCGACAACGTG
>JAYWHZ010000143.1:0-3595 GCA_043777395.1 Bacteroidota bacterium | reverse complement strand
AGGCAACTCAACAAGAGTTTTGCCGTCGATTTTAATTATTCGGCGGGCAGCATTCAGAACCTCAAAACGCAGCGTTTTTATGGCAAAAGCACTGCCGTTGCCATAAAAACGCTGCGTTTTGAGGTTCTGAATGCTGCCCGCCGAATAATTAAAATCGACGGCAAAACTCTTGTTGAGTTGCCTGATATAATTAAAATTGAACAGCGGCGAATGCAGGCTATCTCTATTTAAAGCCGTGATGTTGGGCGAAAAATCGAGCATGCTCACACCAAAGCCCAGTCGATTTTGTGCCAAATGATGGTTGGTTTGGGCATTGATTTGGAGCGTAGATGCCATTAAAATAATAAAAAATACGATGCCGATAATATTGTTTCTTTTCATAAAATTCTTTGAGTTGTCGGGTTGGATAAAGTGCGTTTTTCGGTCAATACCTTCTCAAAAACACAAAAAATGATTGTTTGAAGATGTAATCAATGAATAAAAATATACTTAAAATAAACAAATAAACGATTTATATCATCTCATTACGCCTTAAAAAAGGGTTTATTCAATTCAAATGAACGTAAAAATACCCTTAAAAATCATTATTAGACCAAATACGATACTAACTTTGAGGGTTGTGATGGTTGTAATAAAAACAAAAAATACGTCTGTTTGGGTTCATCAATTAGCCCTAATTTTACCAATCGATTTTAAACAAATTATTATTCAATTTTACAACTTTATTAGCCTCAACGCATTACTGAACTCCAAAATTAAAAAAATTATTTAAAAAAATGAAAAAAATTATATTTTTAACTGTTCTGGTGGGTTTATTTGCCTTCGCTTTACAAGCCCAGCCTCTGGGCAACGAATGGATAACCAACGGGCAAGCATATCTCAAAATTAAAATTGCCAAAGAGGGTATTTTCAGGATCACACCCGCTCAAATGTTTGCCTCTGGCGTTCCGGCAGCCGTCAATCCTTCTACTATCCAGGTGTTTGTGGGTGGCAAAGAGCAGTTTATCTACGTCAAAGGGCAAGCCGACGGCATTCTAAACCCAAACGACTACATCGATTTCTACGGACAACCCAACGATGGCTTAGCCGATACCTTGCTCTATTCCAACCGAGCCATGTTTGGCAACCCATACGTGAGTTTTTTTACCGATACGGCTTCTTATTACCTCACTTGGGGCGTGGTCGTTGGCAAACGCATTCAAGACGCACCGCTCGTGATGCCGTCGGGAACGCCCGAAAGCAGCTACAAACACGAAGAGTTTCAGGTCTTCAAAACCAATTATTATAGAGGCGAACCCGTGGCAGGCGGACGTTCTTTCTTGTCATACTATCAGGCTGCCGAAGGCTGGTTTGGTCCAAACTACACCAGAGGCAACACCTACGACATCACGCTCAACACGCCCAACGCCATAGCCAACAGCACCGCCACGCTCGAAGCCAAATATTATGGTAACAGCACCACAAGCCACGAACTCCAAATCCAACTCGGAACCTCCGCCACTGCCCTGTCAAACTTGGTGGCGTCTCACCTTTATAGCGGACACACGCCTGTATTGTTCAACTTTGGCATCAGCACCAATCTCTTGGGCAATCCAACCTCCATATTCAGAACCAAAATACTAAGTTTGGGCATCGACAACAACACGCTCTCGTATTTGAAACTCATCTATCCAAGAAATTTTGACCTCCAAAACACCTCTTCAAGAAAATTGAACCTCACCGGTTCGGGGGCTGGCAGTGCCAATAATCTCTCCCGAATATCGTTTCAAAACTACAACAAATCAACACCCATAATCTATGACATCACAAACAATCTACGCCTGAATCCAAGCCTATCGGGGACAAGCGTAGAGGCTATGGTCGGCTTTGCAGGTCGCCCAAAAAATTTGTTCCTCATAGACGACACCGACCCGCTGCCCACAACCTTAGAAACCGTAGCACTGGCAAACATAAACCCAGCCCTAAACTACAACTACATCATCATAAGCCACGAAAAACTGGCTCAAAGTGCCAACAGCTATGCCAATTACAGACGCTCACCCGCTGGCGGAAACCACAACGTGCTGCTGGTCAATAGCAACCAACTCTACGATTTGTTTGCCTATGGCATTCATACACCAATAGCCATACGCAACTTTATAGACTATCTGCTAAGAAATCAAAGCCAAAAACCGCAAAATCTACTCCTATTGGGCAAAGGTTACAGCACCCAATACCTCCGTCAAGGCTACTTCAATGCCGATTTGGTGCCAACCATCGGCGTAACAAGCTCTGACAATATGCTCACATACGGTCTCGACGGTACGCTCTACGAACCGGCTATACCGCTTGGCAGGGTGGCTGCATCTACAAACCAAGAAGTCCAAAATTATTTAAATAAAGTCATTCAATATGAATCGACAGCAGCCGACCCCACTTGGCAAAAAAATGTGCTGAACCTATCGGGTGCCTACGATCAATCTGAAAAACAACGGTTTAGTGGCTATCTCAACAACGACATCAACATCTTGACGGGAGCATCGGAAAACTACAGAACCAACCTCGAGCTGGGTCTATTGAGTGCCAAAGTGAGCCAAATCGACTGGGTGGGTTCGGGACCCAACGCCGCACCCGACAAGCCAAGCATCATCAACCAAGTGAATGGCGGCTTAGCGTTGCTCAATTATTTTGGACACGGCGGGCGTGATGGCACATTTGCCAACATGGGCAAAGCCGCCGAATATAGCAACACGGGAAAATATCCGGTGATGTATTTTGCAGGCTGCCGAGTCGGAGACCCTTTTGGGCTTGATGTCTCACCTGGACAAAATTTTACCCTCGAACCTCAAAAAGGAGCCATCGTATGGATTGCAGGAACAGATTTGGGCTATGAAGGTTTTTTGAGGCAGCTCGGCATGCTGATGTCTAACCACTTTGCAACCGTCGATTATGGCAGTACCATTGGGCTGACGGTAAAAAATGTTATCCGAAATTTTCAAACCACCTCTACGTTCAATGTACTCCATTCGCAGCAAAACCTCGTGCAAGGCGACCCTGCCATCAGAATTTATTCGTTTTTAAGACCTGATTTTGAACCCACCGTCATCTTTACACCAAACAGTGAACTGATAAACGCCAACCTCGATAGCTTCAGGGTGTGTGTGGTGCTTAAAAACATGGGAAAAAGCAAGCCAACGCCTTCTGTTTTGCAACTCAAACGCACCACACCAAACGGCAACTGGATTCTATACAACAAAACCATAGCCACCATAGGTGCCAGCGACACGATAGTCTTTTGGGTCGATGCCAAAAACAATTTGGGTGGGCTTAATAATTTTGAAGCCACAGTAGATGCCAATCAAAACATAATCGAATCGAACGAAAGCAACAACACCATTAGCCAAACGATAGACATAAAAGTGAATGGGGTAAGGTTATTAACGCCCTACAACTACGCCATTGTGCCAACACGAACGGTGGCTCTGACGGTTCAAAACGTTAATCCATTTTCTAAAAACGAGACCTACCAAATTGAATTGGATACCACATTTAAGTTTAACAGTGCTTTCAAACGTCAGTTTTCGGTCGTCTCGCCGCTGGCTCAAGCCACTATCTC
>JAYWHZ010000142.1:0-3644 GCA_043777395.1 Bacteroidota bacterium | reverse complement strand
GCACACCAAATTATCGTGCCTCGAACGGCACATTACTACACCATTGGTACGCTATCGGCACAAACAAAAAATATCTGGATAGTGGCTCATGGCTACGGACAACGAGCCGAATATTTTATTCAGCATTTCAAGTGCTTGCTCGACCAAAACGAACACACAACGCTGGTGGTGGCTCCCGAGGGGTTCTCAAAATTTTATCTCGAAGGGCTTTCGGGGCGAGTAGGGGCAACGTGGATGACCAAACACCAACGCACGGACGAAATTGTGGATTATACCAAATATTTTACGCTGCTATACGAAAAACTGATAAACGATTTTTATGACCTCAACACAGAAAACGACTTTCCCGAACGCCCCAAAATCAATGTCGTGGGGTTTTCGCAGGGGGCAGCCACCGTGTGTAGGTGGCTCGCCGCAAGCCATCTTGTACCCAATAGCCTGACGATTTGGGCAGGGGCGTTTCCTGAGGACATGAAAAACGACTTTGACCAGCAAGTAAAAAACGTGCCGCTTTTTGCCGTTGTGGGTACCAAAGACCCTTTTATTAAACTCAGCGAGGCTCAAAAACAGATAGATGTGTTAAAACAAAAGGGTTTCGACATTCAATATCTGACTTTTGAGGGCGAACACACCTTAGACACCAACACGTTGCTTAAAATCCAAACCCAATTGGGCTGATGCAAGAACATGCTTTTTCATCACCAATTGTCTTTGATTACTGAACTTACGCAGTGTTGATTTGTGTTAATTTAATTTGGTTGAGGTATTTCATTGCTTGTTGGGTTACGCTCCATGTAGGGCTTCGCCTCTATCGTGTTGTCCATTGTCAATACCCCAAAATTATCGCTTTTGGTTGCGTCAATCAACCGTTTGGAACGCTGAAACACATGCTTGGTCTGACGTAAATCTAAGTTCAAAAGGCTCGTACATGTATCGTGCGAAATCGCATTATCAAGTGCGTTGCTCAAATCAACATGGCTCACACGACCAGAGCAAATTGATAAATAATCACTCTCTGAATCAATTAATTTGCCCGTATATTGCATGTTTCGTATGTTTGATGTAAAGTTACACCTTTATTCAACTGCTGCGTAAGTAAAATGAAACCTTATTGACCCAAAAAACGTATAGTATGTAGTTAATAAAATATCAAACAAAAATCAAATCTACTATCCAACGATGTTAAACTCACATTCGATACATTACTTCACTTTGGCGGCTATGTTTTTGTGCTTAAATGCCTGCGGGCAAAGTAAATCGCCAAACACGGGTATCCAAAAAACAGATAAAAAAATGGAAAATAAATCAAAGCACACCTTTTCGGTCGTAAAAACCGACCAAGAATGGGAAAAAATCCTTACGCCAATCCAGTTTAGCGTAGCCCGAAAGAGCGGCACCGAACGGGCTTTTACGGGCGAATATCACGACAACCACGCCGCAGGCATCTACAACTGCGTGTGCTGTGCCACGCCGCTGTTTGAGTCCACGACCAAATTTGATTCGGGTACGGGCTGGCCCAGTTTCTACCAAGCCGTCAGCCCAAAAAACGTACTCGAAATCGTTGATTCTGCCTACGGCATGATTCGCACCGAAGTGCAATGTGCCACTTGCGGCGCACATTTGGGGCATGTATTCAATGATGGTCCAAAACCAACGGGTTTGAGATATTGTATGAACTCTGCTTCGCTCGACTTTAAGAAAAAGTAGTAATATACTAACTAAAAACACATTACGAATATTTTTTTTATTAATAATATTTACTTTTTAAATACCAAACCGCTGCCCAATGTCGGGATTGTACATCCATATTCCGTTTTGTAGGCAAGCATGCCACTACTGCGATTTTCATTTTAGCACCAACCTAACGCTCAAAAATCGGCTTGTGGCAGCGTTGGTCGGCGAGATAGCGATGCAAAAAAATTACTTGCCCCAAAAAACCCTCAACAGCATTTATATGGGCGGCGGCACGCCCTCGTTGCTCACCAAACAAGATTTGGACCTGATTTTTGATGCCATTTCTACTCATTTTTCTATTGCCGACGGTGCCGAAATCACCCTCGAAGCCAACCCGGACGACCTGACCGAACAAAAACTCGACGACCTACGACAAACGCCCATCAACCGTTTGAGCATTGGCATACAGTCGTTTGTAGAAGAAGATTTGAAACAAATGAACCGAGCTCACACCACAACGCAAGCCTTGCGTTGTGTTCCGTTGGCACAAGATAAGGGTTTTGAAAATTTGACGCTCGATTTGATGTACGGCTTGCCAAATTTGACCAACGCCCAATGGCAATCGAACTTGGAGACCGCCGTGGGTTTGGGTGTCAATCACGTGTCGGGCTATTGTTTGACGGTAGAAGACAAAACGGCATTGATTCATTTGATTAAAAAGGGTTCTATCAAGGCATTAGATGAAGAGAAATGTGCCAAACAGTTTGATATTTTGGTTAATTTTTTGGTTCAGAGTGGTTTTAATCAATACGAAATATCCAGTTTTGCCAAGCCCAATTTTGAGGCGGTTCATAACAGCAACTATTGGGGTCAGCAGCCCTATCTGGGCATCGGTCCGTCGGCACATTCGTTTGATGGCAAAGACACAAGGCAGTGGAACGTTGCCAACAACACGGCTTATATCGAAGCGATTGGTAGCGGTAAAATGCCTTCGACAACCGAACAATTAACGCCTAAAAATAAATTTAATGAACGCCTGATGTTGGGTTTACGGATGCAAAAAGGCATAGATTTGAATGGCATTAAAACACATTTTGGGCAAGCATTTTTAGAGCATCTAACCCATAACTTACACAACGTCAATCCATTGCATTATGACGTGGCAAACCAAAGGCTAAGCCTCACACCAAGGGGCAAGCTGTTTGCCGATGCTGTGGCTTCGACATTATTTTGGGTTTAGTTTTTTAGATACATTATTTTTTTAGAACTTTTTTTAGTCGTGATAGTTTTTTTCGCCGGCGTTTATTTTTGTGTTTAGGTGGTTATTTTGAGGCGGTATAGGGCAGCTGTAGGTTGGGTTGTAGGCACAATAAGGGTTGTATGCTTGGTTGAAGTCGATGCGTAGCAAGGTGTCTTTGTTTTCAATTTCAATGTCGATATATCGCCCTGTTGCGTAGGTTTCGTTGCCCGAAGTCTGGTCGCTAAAAGGTATGAAAAGACGTGTTTTTGGGTCTTTTTTTGTTTGCTCCACGATGGTGTATTCGGCTTGGCTTTGATAGGCTGTGAGTTCAAACGGTTTTTTATTAATCACAAAACGAAGCAATACCGTCCCCACAAATGGTCTGTCGGTTTGGTCGGAGTTGGCTATGTTGATGGTTGCTGGCTTCAAGATGCGTTCTACGGCAGCCAAAACCCTAAAACTGGTATCGACTTCAAAATATTTTAGCCCTTTGAACCTGCTTTTTTCATTGTTTGGCAGCGGCGAATCGGGCAAAACAGCAAACGCTTGGTCTTTTTGCACACGCATGGTATCGATGGTTTGCAGGTAGTTTTGGGTCGTGTTTTCTGTGGGTTGGGTCTGGTTTTTGTCGCCTTCGTCGGTGTTGTTGCTGCAAGCACAAAGCAAAGCAGAAGCCAACATTAGGACGAGGCAAAGGGGCATTGATGTTTTTTTTTTCATGTATGGAATG
>JAYWHZ010000141.1:0-12994 GCA_043777395.1 Bacteroidota bacterium | reverse complement strand
GGTACCTCAAATGGCATAGTAAAGAAAAACCGACTGCCCTTGTTGAGTTCACTGATGACCCCTATCTGCCCTTGCTGGAGTTCTACCAGCTGTTTGGAGATATGCAGCCCGAGCCCTGTGCCGCCAAAAAACCGTCCCGTGGTTACTTCGGCTTGCTCGTATTGCTCAAAGATGCGTTTGAGTCTATTTTCTGCCACGCCGATGCCCGTGTCTGTTACCTCAAATTTGATTTGTGCCTTGACGATGCCGCTGTCTTGGTCTTCGTCTGCCGACTGAGCGATGCTCTCAAGGGTTATACGCAGGTCTATGCTGCCATTTGCCGTAAACTTAAAGGCGTTGCCGATGAGGTTGTAGAGTATCTGCGAGAGCCTTGTGGCATCGCCGCAGAGCACCTTCGGCACGGCATCGGTGATGGTGTAGTTGTAGCCCAAATTTTTGTCTTTTGCCGTGATTTCAAAGGACGAACTTACGTTTGCCAGCACGTCTTCGAGGTTGAACTCGCTGTTGTCGAAGGTCATTTTTTTGGCTTCCATTTTCGAGAGGTCCAGCAGGTCGTTCACGATGTTGGAGAGGTGCTTCGAGGTGTTTTGTATTGCCCTGATGTATTTGTTGTCTATGGCGTTTGTGGTGTTTTCGTCCCTGTTTTCGGACAGGAGATTGACCACCCCCACGATGCCGTTGATGGGGTTTCGGAGTTCGTGGCTTATTTTGGCATAAAAATTTGTTTTAAACTCATTGAGGCGTTCCAATTCTTTGTTTCGGCTTGCCAACAGTTCGTATTCGAGTTTGATGTATCTGGCGTTGAGTTCATATTTTTCGATGTTGATGATGTAGTTGTTGCGGTCTTGCTGCATGTCCAATATTTTTTCAAAGTTTTCGGAGTTTTCCAAAAACACACAGGCATTGAGCGTCTGCCCATTTTCTTCGATGCGTCTGAACACAAAATCAAAAAACCCCGATAGGCATTCGGCATCAATATTGACCCACTCGAGCTCGAAAGGCTCGCCGATGGGCAGCGTCGTCAAGACCTCTCTGAGGCTATCAAAGAAAGGCAATAATTCAAAAATCGATTGTGTGTTATACTTTGTAAAATTGACGATGGTGTCGCAACTATCGACAATCATGCCCCCGTCGTCAAAAACCACGACTTGGATACGGCTGTTAAAAATAACTTGTTTCAATTTATTTAAATCCATTGTTTTATTGGTTACTAATCGCAATTTTTTTGTTGTCAAATGGGTAATATCGATGATTTTAGGCGTATTCAATGCAATTAAAAACAGGCGTATATCTGTTTTTTGGTGTTTAGAGCAGGCTTGTTGCCAAGTGTGTAAAGAGGTCTTCGACGTTTTCGCTCGTTTTGGCACTCGTCAAAAAATCAGGATTCAGCCCATGATTCTTTTTAATCAATTCAATTTCTTCATCCGCATAAAGGTCTTTTTTGTTGCCCACAATCTGGAATTTGGCATCGGGAATTAGTGTTTTGAGATAGTCTATGTCTGGCAATACATTTTCAAAGGTTTCGGGTCTGCTCAAATCCACCACATAAATCACCCCATGCGAACCCAGATAGTAGTTTTTAGGCACTTGATTTTGGCGTATCTCGCCGGCAATATCCCAAATAATCATTGAGACCGTCGTGCCTTCAAGCACCGCTTCTTTTCTATCTATCTTTACACCGATGGTCGTGATGTAGTTGTTGTTAAAAATACCGGTTACATACTGCCTGATGAGCGACGATTTTCCCACACCAACGTTGCCCACCAGTATTATTTTCTTGCTTATTCTTTTATCACTCATCGAAATATATTTTTAATTGATTTGAAAGGGTCAAATTGAGTTCGTTATCGACTTCACCGATGATAAAGCTGAGGTTTTCTTCGGCAAAATCGTTGAGTTTATCCGACAGGTTGGATTTAAATTGGGCATTGATAATGCCAGAGACCACCACCACCACCAGCGTTTGGTAGTAGGTGCTTGCCAGTATTTTGTATTGTCCGTATTCTATGATTTGCAAATCGGAGTCTTTGCTGTTTTTACTTTTCTGAAATGCCGTTTCGACAAACGATTTTATGGCACTCATCATGGCTGAAATCAGGTCGCTATCCAGCGTGTGGTATTTGCTGTATTTGCCTATCTCGAGTCCCGTTTTGTTTTCTATCAAAAAAACCTCTTCTACCACGGCTCTCATGCCCTCGCCGATGAGTATCTCTGAGGGTTTGGACTTCGAAAATGCCGATTTGAATTTTGATTTTACGCTATCGAAAGACAGCACGTTGCCCATCTGTGCGTCTATTTTTTCCATGATGGCTTCGAGTTCTACTTTGAGATAGGCTTTGATGAGGCGACCCATGATGGGGGCTAAGGCTTGTATGAGTTCTTCTTTGGAGGTGTCTATCTGCTTTTTGAGTGCTTTGGTTACTTCGGGTCCCAACTCATCTTTAAAATGTTTGAGTTCTTGCTTGACCATCGGTCTGACTCTCGTGTCGAGTTTGGCATCGTTGGCGTGGTCTTGTTTGAGGGCAAACAGGCTGATGTCGAGTTCGTCGAGGTGTTTGCGTTCTTCTTCGAGCAAAATTTTCTTCAGGCTTTCGATAGAGTTCTGGTTCAACTCCAAAGATTTACTGCGGACAACATCGTTATTTACCAATTCTTGCATCGATTTTAGAGTTAGTAGAGGTGGTTTTGAAGTTTATAGGACAATCAATGTGTGTTTGTGATTTTGGGTTTGCGGTATCAAAGTAAAAAAAAGGTAAAAATATTTTTTTAAATTGATTTAGATGGTTTTTCTATTGTTTGGCTTCTTTTTCGGTCATCTTGTGTCCCAATGCTATGAGCAGATGCCCTATTTCGTTTAGTATCGCTTGTGTCGAATGGTTGCTTTCTGCCAATTGGCTATCTACATACGATTTGAGTTCGTTTTGTGCGTGGCTATAATCTTTGATAATGGCTTTTTGGTTCTTGGCGGCTTCGTCTTTGTTGGCTGCTATCAGGTGTGTCAGTTCGTTGCGTGTGGCTTCGAGTTCGCCTTTCAGTTGGGCAATTTGCTGCTCAACGCCGTTCATTTCTTGACCAAACAACAGGTCTTTCAACACGTCCATTTTTGAAGCGTTGTTAAAATTATTCTCCATATTATTTTTCATTTTTAGGGATTATGTTTTAGGTTTAGGGCTTTTGAAACCACAACTTCATGTTTCAATGAGCAAAGTTAGGATTTATTATCAATATTAATTTATTTATTTTTTACAACATCTGACAAAACCATCAGACCACGTTATTTTCAAAGCCAATTGCCCGTTTTTGGGTGTGTTATTGCCCACAAAACCACCAATTTTAGTTCAACAGAGCCGCTATTTTCTGCTCCAACGCTTGCCCTCGCAGGTTTTTTGCTACTATCTTGCCTTGCCCGTCTATCAGGTACGTCTGCGGAATGCTCCGTACGCCATACGTTTTGGCGGCTTCCGACTCCCAAAATTTGAGGTCGCTCACGTGCGTCCACCTCAGTTGGTCTTGGGCAATGGCTTTGGTCCAAGCCGTTTTTTCTTTATCGAGCGACACGCCATAGACCTCAAAACCTTTGTCTTTATATTGGTTATAGACCCGCACCACGTTTGGGTTTTCTTGTCTGCACGGTCCGCACCAACTCGCCCAAAAATCTATCAGCACCAGTTTGCCTCTCAGGCTCGAGAGCGAAACCAGCGTGCCTTGGGGGTTTGCAAGGTTGATTTCGGGTGCTTGCTTGCCAATTTGGAGGTTGGCATAGACTTTGTAGGGTTCTACCGTTTTGCCCATCATTTGGGTGTATTTGGAGTTCGGAATGGTCTTTTTCATGCTTTGATACGCCGAATCGAGCAGTGTGTAGTTGTCTTGGATCTCTTGCTGCTCAAAAAAACCGACTGCATAAAAAGGCAATATCGTGTTTTTATGTTGGCGTACGAAGGCTTGTTTGAGTGCGGATTGACTTTTCATCACAGCGTTGTAGCGGTCAAAATAGTATGTTTTTATGGAGTCGAGGTTGATGATTTGCGGTGCCGTTTGTTCGTTTTGGCGTGTTTGCATCACGTTTGAGTAGGCTTGATTGATGTCGTCGAGTTGTTTGGTGTTGGCTTGCATTTGCCCAAAAAACGTTTTGAGTGCCGTTGTTTCTGTTGATTTTGGCGTGTTGTAGTCTTGCGAAAAATTGGCATAAGAGCCTTCTACTTCTATTTTTTGGTTATCCAATACCAATACGGCAAAGTTGTTGTCGGCGAGCCTCAATCTATAAAAACCTTTTTCTTTTACGAATCCTTCCATCAAAAACGTTTGTTTGCTTGATATTTTGGCAGAGTCTATGAGTATTACGTCGTTTTCGATAAACTCATCTAAGTAGATGGTTTTGCCTTCACCGCCTTTGATTGTGCCTTTTAGGGTGTAGCCTTGGTTGTTTGAGGCGTTGCCGCATGCACTCAACGTGATGAAGAGAACCAGGATATGGAGCGAAATTTTTTGCATCTCGGCGTATTTTTTAGTTAAATTGAAAAAGGTTATTTATTAAAAGGGGTAAAAAATCAATTTCGTCTGCACGAAGACAGGTGCAAATATAATCATTATATTGTTAATTAAACTAAAAATAATTGATTTGCGATTTGCTTAAAGGCGGCAAGGTCGAGATGGTCTTTATTTCGACCTGCGTTGCCCTTTTTGTGTGTTGCGGTTAGTCGTTATATATTTTTTCGTAGTAGTTTTGGCATTTTGCCAAGATGACTTTGCGTTTGAGTTTCATGGTTGGCGTCAGTTCGCCGCCTTCTACGGTCCAGTCTTTGTCCACGAGTTCAAACCTTTTGACTTGCTCCCATTGCCCAAAATCTTTGTTAGATTGGCTTATGATGTCTTGATAGAGTTTGTGGACTTGCTTGTCTTGGAGCAGGGCGTGTTTGTTTTGGGTGTCCAAATTATTTTCTTTGCACCAATGCAGCAGAGCGTCCCAAGTCGGGGTGATGAACGCCGACGGAAATTTTTGGTTTTCGCCCACGACCATCGCTTGTTCGACGTACATCGATTCTTTTATTTTGCTTTCTATGGGTTGTGGTGCCACATATTTGCCGCCCGATGTTTTGAAGATTTCTTTTTTTCGGTCTGTAATTTTGAGGTAGCCCTCGCTGTCCAGCGTACCAATGTCGCCGGTGTAGAGCCAGCCGTCTTGGACGGTTTCGGCGGTGATTTCGGGTAGGTTTTTGTAGCCCATCATGATGTTGTCGCCTTTGGCTAATATTTCGCCGTCGCCGGCTATTTTGACTTGTACACCATCAATGACTTTGCCCACTGTACCAAATTTTACGTTCATGCCTTTGAGGTCGCTAAAACAGATGACGGGCGAGCTTTCGCTTAGTCCGTAGCCTTCGAGTACGGGTATTTGGGCTGCCCAAAAGCAGCGTTGCAAGCGGGTTTGGAGTGCCGAAGCACCCACGGCTATGCCTTTGACGTTGCCGCCAAGGGCTTCACGCCATTTGGAGAAGACGAGTTTGTTGGCGAGTTTGAGCTGCTGCTCATACCACCAGCCGTTTTTGCCGTTCAGTTCGTAGCGGCTACCCAAATCCAAAGCCCAAAAGGCAATTTTTCGTTTCATGCCCGTGGCTTCGTTCATTTTACCAACGATTTTGTCATATACTTTTTCGAGCAAGCGAGGCACGGTAGAAAACACATTGGGTTTGATTTCTTTTAGGTTATCGCCAATGGTCTCCATGTTTTCGGCATAGTATATCGACACGCTTTTATACATAAAAATATAAGACACGACCCGCTCGAAACTGTGGCAAAGGGGCAAAAAACTCAGTGCTTTGTCGCCGCTATCAGCCGGCAGGCGTGGCGAGGAATTGATGACGTTGGAGATGATATTTTTGTGTGAGAGCATTACGCCTTTGGGGTTTCCTGTGGTGCCTGAGGTGTAGATTATCGTTGCCAAGTCTTCATATTTTATGGTTTCTTTTATCTTTTCAAGGATAAGAACGTTGTGGTTTTTGCCTTTGTCTTGCAGGTCTTTGAGGCTCATGGTGCCTTCGATGGGTTCGTAGGAGAAGATGTGTTCGAGGGTTGGAATTTCATCTTTGACCTCCATGATTTTTGAGAGCATCTCTTGGTTTGAGACAAAGACGGCTTTCACTTTTGCATCATTGAAGATGTAGATGTATTCACGTGCTGGAATGGTTGGGTAAACGGGTACGTGTATGCCGCCCATTTGCAAGATGCCGATGTCGGCAATGTTCCATTCGGGTCTGTTTGCAGAGACGTTGGCGATGTGGTCGGCGGGTCCCAGCCCGAGTGCCAATAGACCTAAGCTCACTTTATCGGCTTGGTCTATAAAATCTTGTGTGCTGTAAGTGTACCAAGTGCCATTGGCTTTGCCTGCAAGCGATACATCGAGGGGTTTGTGGGCGAGTTGGTGGCGGGGAATATCGAAAAGACGTTGGATAGAACTCATAAATGGTTTAGATTGTTTGTTAAGGGTTATGTATTTTTATAAGACTTATTTATTTTTTAAGGTTTTTTAAGGTTTTTTAACAACGATTGTACTGGTCGAAATGGTGTTGCTTCGGTGGTTGGCTCTGTCCAATATAGAAATATCGTAGCTCAGCAAGGCAGTGTCTTCTCTGATGCCTGCCATTAGAAACGCCGTTTGAACGGTGAGTTGAACTTCGCCCACGATGGCTTTATTTTTGCCCTTTGGCGTGATGTTGGGCAGGCGGGCAATGTCGCTCACGGGCGGATAGCCCAGCCTTTTGATGGTCAGCTGCACGTCGTTGCGGGTAGCGTCGGCAGGGTCGAGACCAAGGTCGCCGTCGCCGTCCGTAAAACCAAATTTTATTCTGATGGTGTCTGTGTTTTCCCGAACTCTGCTGGGACTTATGTCAATAAAACGGATTTCAGGCTCGACGGGATAGGTGCGTTCAGGCACGCAACCGCTGCAAAAAAAGGCAATTAGCACACAAATAAACGTTATCTTTTGCATTGTGAGTATCTTTGAGGTCTTTATTAAGGTTCAAACTCGATTAAGAATTTACAAAACTATGTCTTTTTAATGGTTGATTTTATAAAAAATTTTGAAAAAGATATTTCGCATGTTCATCACACCAACTTTGATGAACGAGCCTTGGCGTTGTTTCATTTTCAGTCCAAAAATAATAAAATTTACAAACAATACATCGATTATTTAAAAATTGATACAAATAGGGTTACAAGCATAGACAAAATTCCCTTTTTACCAATTCAGTTTTTCAAAAAATTTGACATCAAAACAACAGACTTCACCCCTCAAATCACCTTTTCGAGCAGCACAACCACCAACACCGGTCCAAGTTTTCACCACCTCAAAAGCGTTAAACTCTACCAAAACACATTTTTACAAGGCTTCAATCAATTTTATGGCTCGCCTGCCGACTACTGCATTTTGGCACTGCTGCCGAGCTATCTCGAACGCAGCGGCTCTTCTTTGGTCTATATGTTTGACCTCCTGATTGAAAACACAGAACACCCGTTGAGTGGATTTTATTTACAAGACACTAAAAAATTAATAGAAACCATACATTTATCGCTTCAAAACAATCAAAAAACCTTACTTTTGGGCGTTACTTATGCACTTCTCGACCTGATAGAGCAGCACCAACACGTTTTATTAAACCAAAATTTTATAGTCATGGAAACCGGCGGCATGAAAGGCAGACGGCAAGAACTCATCAGACCCGACGTTCACAACCGACTTTGCAAGGGCTTTGGCGTGCCGCAAATCCATTCGGAATATGGCATGACCGAACTGCTCTCGCAAGCCTATTCGGCTGGTAAAGGTCTATTTAAATGTACCAATACACTCAAAATCTTAATAAGAGAAACCACCGATGCCCGAACGGTTTTTTGCCCCTCGGGCAATGTGCCTCGCTCGGGAGCCATCAACGCCATAGACTTAGCCAACCTACATAGCTGTGCCTTTGTAGAAACGCAAGACTTGGGCAAACGCTACCCCGACGGCACTTTTGAGGTCTTGGGACGCATGGACAACAGCGACATAAGAGGTTGTAACTTGATGCTATCCTGATGTTTTTTGTCCAATAAAAAATCAATCTAAATAATAAAATCTATGACAGAAAAAATAAACCTCGACGACGTAAGAATAGAACCAAGCTGGAAAAAAGTTTTGGCAAATGAATTTTCTGAACCCTATTTTCTTATGCTCAGACAATATCTCAAAACCGCCAAAACGCAAGGCGAAATCATTTATCCAAAAGGAGCGGATATTTTTAGAGCCTTCTCGCTCACGCCCTTCGACGAGGTGAAAGTCGTCATTTTGGGTCAAGACCCCTACCACAACCCCAACCAAGCCGACGGATTGAGTTTTAGCGTACCGATTGGCACACGCATGCCGCCTTCGCTGCTCAATATATTTAAGGAAATAGAAACCGATTTGGGCAAACCCATGCCACCACACGGCAACCTCGACCGCTGGGCAACGCAAGGCGTGTTGATGCTCAATGCCATCTTGACCGTTAGGGCAGGAGCCGCCGCATCGCACCAAAAGATAGGCTGGCAGTCGCTTACCGATGCTGCTATCCAAGCATTATCTGACCAAAGAAATAACATCGTGTTTCTACTTTGGGGGGCTTTTGCCCAAAAAAAATCAATACTCATAGACCATCAAAAACACCTCGTTTTGATGGCTGCACACCCTTCGCCGCTGGCAAATGGAGCTTTTTTTGGGTCTAAACATTTCTCGAAAACCAACGACTACCTCCAACAAAACGACCTCAAACTGATTGATTGGTAGCGGCAAAAATATGTTCAAAAAAATTAAAAAACTAATCTATAAAATAATAAAAATAAACCCCTTTAGTTCAATGAATAAACTATCAAAAATAATTGCCTTGTGTTTGTGTTCAACGTTTTTTTGTGTTGGCAATGTGTTTGCCCAAACCGCCGCAGATAGTCTGCTGGGTACGACGGCGTTTTTTGGCTACACCATAGGTTCAAAATTTACGAGACACCACCAAGTGGTCGATTATTTTAAATTGATTGCCAAAAACACACCCAGAACCAAGTTGGTTTCGTATGGCAAAACCCACGAGGGCAGAGACCTGATGGTGATGTTTGTGTCTTCGGCTGAAAACATCAAGAACCTCGAAAAAATCAGGCAACGCAATCGTTCGTTTACAGGCTTAGAACCCAATGATTTTCCGAACGAAAAACCCATTCCAATCGTTTGGTTGAGCTACAACGTACACGGCGACGAAGCGGTATCGACCGAAACGGCATTGCTCGTGTTGGAGACCTTAGCCCTATCAAACGATAAAAAGATAAACGAATGGCTCGACCATGTGGTGGTAGCCATAGACCCTTGCCTGAACCCCGACGGCAGAGACCGATACGTCAATTGGTACAACCAGATAGCCAGTACAACACCCAACAATAACTTAGACGATGCCGAACACAATCAGCCTTTTCCAGGCGGACGTGTTACGCACTACTGGATAGACCCCAACAGGGATTGGGTTTGGCAGACACAAATCGAAACCCGACAACGTCTCAAACTTTATCACCAATGGTATCCTCAAATTCACGTCGATTTTCATGAAATGGGCATCAACGAACCTTATTTTTTTGCTCCCGCTGCTGCTCCAATGCACGAAGTGATTACCAAATGGCAAATGGATTTTCAGCAGATATTGGGCACCAACAATGCCAAGTATTTTGATAAAAACCATTGGCTCTACTACACCAAAGAAAATTTTGACCTCTTGTATCCCAGTTATGGCGACACCTATCCGACCTACAACGGTGCTATCGGCTTCACATACGAGCAAGGCGGCAGCTACTGGGCTGGGCTGTCGGCAACGATGCAAAACGGCGACACCATTACGCTCAAACAAAGAGCAGAACACCACTACACGGCAAGTCTCTCTACGATAGAAATGGGTTTTAATCAAAGAAAAGAACTCATCGATGAATTTAAAACCTATTTTCAAAATGCTCAAAATCCAAACCACACCTACAAGGCATATATCATAAAACACAACGAAAACAACACCAAAACCGTTGGGGCATTGATGGATTTGCTGGACAAGCAAAACATCAAGTACCACTACGCCCAAAATAAAAATCAAGCCTTAAATAATCTTTTTTCTTTTGAAAACAATACCAACAATGCCTCCACACAACTAAACGCCAACGACCTCATCGTGTCGGCATACCAACCCATGAGTACGATGGTCAAAGTACTCTTTGAACCCCAAACAAGCCTTCAAGACACAGCCACCTACGACATCACGGCTTGGAGCCTGCCTTATGTTTACAACTTACAATGTTTTGCCAGCAAAGAAAAAATAGAAACAGATGCCGATATGCCCGTATCCAAAACAACATTTGACAGCCCAAACAACACCGACACCAACGCATCAAACTATGCCTACGTAGCCCAATATAAAGACATCAACGATGCTCGATTTTTGGGGCAATTGTTTAAAAAAGACATCAAAGTAAGAATTTCAAACAAACCTTTTTCTATCGGTTCGAGGCAATATGAAGCTGGTTCATTGCTCATCAACAAAGCCGACAACAAAAGAATACAAAACCTCGACAAAACCCTCCAAACCATTGCCCAACAACAAAACATAAGCCTGCTATCGACCCAGACAGGTTTCGTCTCATCAGGGCAAGATTTTGGCTCAGCCTATTACAGACTCCTAAAACCAAAAAAAATAGCCCTCATCATCGGCAAAGGCATCGATGCCAACGACGCTGGAGCTATCTGGCAATATTTTGAAAATGACCTCGACTATCCGCTCACACGCCTATACACCGAAAACCTAAACCGCATAGAACTCAACGACTACCAAACCCTCATTCTGGTTTCGGGAAGCTACGAAAAATATACCGACAAAATCATGGAGTACATCAAAAATGGCGGCAAAGTCGTGGCAATAGAAACTGCCGTCAGTATATTTGCACAAAACGAAAACACGACACTACACAAAAACAACAAAAAAGACGACAAAGAAGACGAAGAACCCATAAAAGATGAGCAAAAACTAAAACCCTATGCAAGCCAAGAACGTGATTTTTGGAGCGATGTGGTGGCAGGAAGCATCTACAAAATCTATTTAGACCACACACATCCACTCGCCTACGGATTGGGAACTCATCTGTTTGTACTCAAAAACAACCCTACAAAATACAGCTATCTCAACACCCAAAACATCGGAATATACAAAAGCGACAGCCACACGGCAGGTTTTACAGGCTACAAAGCCAAGCAAAATCTGCAAAACTCGATGGCTATCGGCATCGAACCCATCGGCAAAGGCAAAGTGATTTACCTGCAAGACATGCCCATTTTTAGAGGATTTTGGCACGGCGGAAAACTCCTATTAGCCAATGCCACTTTGATAGACGAATAACCATTAATCAATAAAAAAAAAGCTTATCTCGATTTGAGAGAGGCTTTTTTTGTGCTACATCGATTTGGATTTTTGAATGATTTCTTCCACAATCATTGGGTCTAAAAGTGTTGAAATATCACCCAGATTGGATAGCTCGCCTTCGGCAACTTTTCTGAGTATGCGACGCATGATTTTTCCCGAACGGGTTTTGGGCAAGCCCGAAACGACCATGATTTTGTCGGGTTTGGCTATCGAACCAATGATTTTTGAAACCGTCGTGGCAATAGATTTTTTGATGCTTTGGTCGTCGTTGCCCATACCTTTGGCACAGATAACATAAGCAAAAATGCCTTGCCCTTTGATGTCGTGTGGATAGCCTACCACAGCCGATTCTACGACGTATTCATCTTCGTTGATGGCGTTTTCTATCTCGGCGGTGCCAAATCGGTGTCCCGAAACATTAATCACGTCATCTACCCTTCCCATGATTCGGTAGCGTCCTTCGGCATCTCGTTTGGCACCGTCACCGGTGAAATAGTAGTTTTTATATACGCCAAAATAGACCTGTCGGCAGCGTTCGTGGTCGCCGTAGGTGGTTCTAATCATGGCTGGGTGTGGAAATTTTATTGCCAAATACCCTTCGGCTTCTTGTTCTTGGATTTCTTTGCCGTTTTGGTCGAGCAACACGGTTTGCACGCCCGGCACGGGAAAGCCTGCGTGGGCGGGTTTGGTTTCGTGTATGCCTGCAAAGGTGGTCAGCATGATGCCGCCCGTTTCGGTTTGCCACCACGTATCTACGATTGGGCATTTGTTTTTGCCGATGTTTTCGCTATACCAGTGCCAAGCTTCTTCGTTGATGGGTTCGCCCACGGTTCCGAGTACTTTGAGGCTATCGAGTGTGTAGGGTTTCACAAATTCTAAGCCTGCTTGCATCAGAGAGCGAATGGCTGTTGGGGCTGTGTAGAAGATATTGACTTTGTGTTTGTCTATGATTTGCCAAAAACGCCCTGCATCGGGATAGGTTGGCGTGCCTTCGAACATGAGTACGGTTGCCCCATTGAGTAGCGGACCATAGGCAATGTAGGTGTGTCCTGTTACCCAGCCGATGTCGGCTGTACACCAGAATATTTGGTTTTTTTGATATTGGAATACGTTTTGGAATGTGTATGCGGCATAGACCATGTAGCCGCCGCAGGTGTGGACAACGCCTTTGGGCTTGCCCGTTGAGCCAGAGGTGTAGAGGATAAATAGCATGTCTTCGCTGTCCATGGGTTCGGGTGGGCAATGGTCGCTTGCTTTGGCAAGTTCGGTTTGTATGCGTTTGTCTCTTCCTTTTTTGAGTTTTATGGGTGTTTGGGTGTGTTTTTTGATGAGTACGGTTTGGACAGAAGGGGTTGTTTTTAAGGCTTCATCGACGATTGTTTTGAGGTTAATAAATTTTGAGCCTCTGTTGAGTCCATCGGCTGTGATAACCATTTTGGCTTGGGCATCGTTTATTCTATCGGCGAGGCTGGCGGCAGAGAAACCCGCAAAGATGACCGAGTGTACGGCTCCAATTCTGGCACAGGCAAGGACGGCGACGGTCAAATCGGGAA
>JAYWHZ010000140.1:0-3692 GCA_043777395.1 Bacteroidota bacterium | reverse complement strand
GTGCAAAAGCGGCTTCTTGCGGTACATTTGGCGACATGTTGATGATCTGCTCCGCCATGTCTCTCATGGTAGAGACCAGCGTTTCGAGTTCTTTGTCGTGTTTTTGCTTGTCTGCTTTGTCGTCTGTAAAATATTCGACGCTGGCGTTTAGGTGAGGTTGCGACCCGATGAGTGCTTGCACTTTGAAGCGGCGCCTGCCCTGCAAGATGGCGGTTGTGTTGCCGTCGGGCATCCGAAAAGTGCGTAAGACCAAAGCCACCGTGCCTACGTGGTGGAGGTCGTCGAGGGTTGGGTCTTCGACGTCGGCATCTTTTTGAGCCAACACACCGATGAATTTATTTTTTTTGCTCACTTCTTTGATGAGTTTGACCGATTTGTCTCTTCCGATGGTGATTGGAATGATGACGTTTGGAAACAGCACCATGTTTCGCAAGGGCAAAATCATCAGTTCGTTTGGAAATTCTTGGGTGTTTTGGTCTTCGTTTTCGTCTATGTTTTCAAGCTCAATAATGGGCGAAAAATCGTTTGCCAATTCTTCTTCGTTGTTGTCAGTCAATTGGCGTTTTGTGCCAAATTTATTATTTTTTTTAGTACTCATTCTTCAAGGTTAGTTTAAAATGCCAAAATGTCAGTAAAAATATAAAGCTCCTTATATTAGTCAAATAGAATGCCATTAAACCATGAATAGTTTTTTGGGGTCTATTTTTTTTTATTAAATGTTAAGATTAAAATATTGGGAAGGAAATTATTTTTAAATAAAGAAATAATTTTTCAATTACATTTTTGGGTTTACATAACGAGTAATCGATGTGTTTGGTTTAGCAATCGTTTAATTTATTGAAACCAATCCGAAATAAATTTTTATTTTTACAAAAAAAATCAACACCCTACCAAATCTATGAAATTAAAACAAACATCTATTTTGTCTATCTGTCTGCTCCTCTTGCTTGCCTTCAATGCCTTTGCCCAAGACCCGCAAACAAAACCCAACGAGCAAGACCTCTCGCTCGAACACCTCAAAGGCAATTGGAACGCCGATGCCGACGAACCCAGCACCGCCGCCGAATCGGACTTCAAACCCGAAAAAAGCGTCCTCGTTTTTCACTACGATGCCCTCCAAAATGCCCCGTCGGGCGTGGGTTTAGAAGGTTTTAACAGAGGTTTTACGTCTAACAATTTTTTGACCAAACGCATTGCCAACACCCGCTTTGGTGCAGCGATAGGCTATGGCTTATCCAACAGAAACTACTACGGAAAGGTCAAAACTTGGGCGACCAACCCCATAACGCTCTATGCCGATAGCCTCTACAAAAAAGGGCGTCTGAGCATCACCACGCTCAACGTGCCGCTCGAACTCAGGTACATCTCCTTGCCCAATGCCAAAAAACAGAGTTTCAGGGCATCTATCGGTTTTTGTTTGGCTTATGTTTTGAGCTCCAGCACTAAGTTTATAGACAACACGGAGAGCCTGACTATACAGCGACGGACGGTAGATTTGAAGGCACTCAATCGGTTTCGCTATGGCGTTTCGGCGAGGGCTTCTTACCACCGTTTTGGCGTTGAGGGCTACTATGGTCTCAACAAATGGTTTAAGAGCGGCACCGATGTTTCGCCATTGTCTATCGGCATATCTTTTTCGGGTCTTTAAATCTGTAATTTATTTATTGCTCGTTGAGCGACCAAAGGTAATCCAAATGTGAAATAGTCGCTTTTGGACTTATTTTGGTCTTCGAAAATTGATTGATAAAAGCCGTGAGGGTCATTTTTTTGGTAAAATCGGTTTTATACCACAGAAAAATTTTGGATAGTTGGGGTTTGTCTACCGATATTTTGTTGCGAATGCCGTCGTTTATGAACTTGCTGGCTTGGTCTTGGAGCTGCTGGTCTATCTTAGCGGCTGTGTAGGCTTCGTTGCGAAGAATGGGGCAAGAAAAAGACGCACAATTGACTGCAAAGTGAATGCGTGGCTCATCGGGAAATTGCTTTCTGATAATGCTGTGTTCGATGTTGTTCAAATCATATTTTTTGTTGCCAATGGTGATGAATTTATAATCCCAAATGCTATTGACAAAAGGCACTTTGCCGCCCAAATCCTTAATGCTTTTGAGAGGATAGTTGCGAATCATGAGCCGAAGGGTGTAGGCATTGTAGGCGTTTATCCAATAGGCAAGCTGCTCGGGTTTGGTCCAAGTGCTGTTGGTTGGTGGATTGGCTTCTAATAATTTAAAATAGCTATTAAGTTTTGCCGAGTCGGCAATAAACCCTTTATAATTGACCATGCCCGTAGAGGCATCGACGTGCTTTTGGAGCAAGGCATTAAAAATGTCGTGGCTGATGGGTTTGGTATCAAATGACGATATTAGAGGTTCGCTTCGGTTTGAAAAGTTAAGAAAAAAACTTCCCAAAAATATAAAACTACACCCAAAAATTATGCTTTTTTTCATTTCAATGAATCTAAACTAATGAATTTTATTTACGAACGATACGCCGTTAGAGATGTAACAAATATTTTATAAATTTAATTTGAATAAAACAAACATTTAAAATGAAACACCTATCTTTGCTATTCAAATCCAAACTTTTTCAAGTAAAATATTATTCCCAACCTATTTTTTATTAAAAACCTCAACCAAAACTAATGAAAAAAAATATTCTTTTATTGTTACTACTCACTTTGAGTATTGTTTTTGAATCCAAATCGCAAACCGTCATCACTACTTTTCCGCCGCTCACTGGCAATAATGGTGCCTCGGGCGTTACGTTTGAAATCGTATCGACCACAAGTGTCTTTTTAGACAGTTTGTATTATCTACACACCACTGCAGCCAACAGTTTTGTAAGGGTTTTTTACAGACCCGGCGGCGTACTTAAACCCGGTCAGGTTAGACCCATCATAGACACCTCTGCCGCAGGCGGCTGGATAAGTGCCGGAACAGCCAATTTTTCGGCAGCTGCTGCAAGGCAACTTGTACCGCTCCAAAAAAGTTTTAACCTGCTGCTCAATGGCGGTACACGATATGGCTTCTTTATCTTACCCGTAACAGGCAGCACAGCCTACGAAACCTATGTAACTACTACTTCGGGAGACTTCACCAGCAATGGCGTAACACTCCGCACGGGCGTTCGGTTTGGATACGGCGGTGCAAGCACCACTACCTACCCCTATTCGCCCGCCAACGGCGATACGACCTTGCAAGCACGACAATACTGCGGACGAATAACTTTCAGAGGTGCAGTAGGAACAGATGCCGGCATCACTGCCATAACAAGCCCTACTCAGCCCATACTATCTGGCTCAACGGTCAATGTCTCGGCAGTGATTTATAACCTTGCAATCAATACCATCAACAGTGTAACCGTCGGCTACCAACTCAACAACAACACGCCCGTAACTGCACTTTATACCAATCCATTGCCCACAGGCACATCGGGTAACTACACATTCACTACGCCATTGGTCTTGCCCCCAACGGGCAATCAAATTCTGAAAGTCTGGACCAGAAACCCAAATGGCTTAGCTACCGACAACAACTCTGCCAACGACACCCTAACCTACATCATTCGCTATGCCCTATCAGCAGGCAACTACACCGTTGGGGCAAGTCCCGCAGCCGATTATCCCAACCTAACCGATGCCTTCAACGCTGTTAATGCAGGTATTTTGGGTAATGTCGTTTTCAACATCGAAACAG
>JAYWHZ010000139.1:0-3695 GCA_043777395.1 Bacteroidota bacterium | reverse complement strand
ACGTAGGCAAAGGACTTTCGGAAGTAACGTTTTCTAACGATGGGTCAATGGCTTTTGCTTGCAACACAACGGGCGGAACGGTAACACTCATCGATGCCAACACAAAAATAATACGCACCACAATAACCGTCGGCAGCGACCCCGTCGGTGCTTGGAGTGCCACCAACGGCAACATGTATGTAGATAACGAACAAAGCCAAACCATATCAGAAATCTCGGTATCGGGCATGAACGTCGTGAGCACCATAAACCTCGGCTTCAAACCCGGCTATGTGGCTTACCACACACAAAGCGGCGAACTTTGGGTCTCCGATGCCACAAACGGCAAAGTGGTTTACTATACGTTGGTTGCGGGCGTTTGGACGTTGCGAGGCAGCATCTCGACGGGTGCCGATGCCCACGCCATTGCGTTCAACGCCGAGGGAACGAAGGCATACGTTACCAACCAAGGGGCGGGAAATGTGTCGGTAATAGATGTGGCAACGCACACGGTATCGAAAACGATTGGCGTGGGCAAAAACCCAAACGGGATAGCATTTAAACAATAAAAATCAGATAACGGGCATAGTCGAAAAAAACGGCTATGCTTTTTTAAATCAATTGAAGTAAACAGCTCAAAAACAAATGCAAAAAAATATTATTTTAATTCTTTTACTTATTTTTTCAATATTTTTTGTTCCACTCCACACATTTGCCCAAAACCAACTCAAAGGCATTGTACTCGACGAACAAAAGCAGCCCTTGCAAGCGGTAAATATCTACTGGAAAGGCACCAACATAGGCACATCGAGCAACGAAAAGGGCATTTTTAAAATCGATTATCTATTAAAACCCTTTCCGCAAAGCCTGATAGTGAGTTTTATTGGCTACAAAACCGATACGCTGCTCATTCGTGAACCAAAAACAATGGTCGAAATACAATTATTTCCAAAAAATGACCTTCAAACCGTTACCATTACCGAAAAAGACAGAGGTTCTTACACATCGACCCTCAAAACCATCAACACACAAACCATTACCTCGGGCGAACTCCTCAAAGCCGCTTGCTGCAATCTGAGTGAAAGCTTTGAGACCAACGCCGCCGTCGATGTCAATACGAGCGATGCACTGTCGGGAGCAGCCAAAATCCAACTCTTGGGTTTGGACGGCAACTATGTGCAGATGACCGCCGAGAATATCCCAACGCTCAGGGGCATTGTGGGCAGCGTAGGGCTAAACTATGTGCCGGGTAGCTGGCTCAAAAGCATTGACATCATCAAAGGTTCGGGCAGTGTGGTCAATGGCTACGAATCGATGACGGGACAGATAAACCTCGAATTTTTGAAACCCGACCAAGCCGATAAGTTTTTTGTTAATGCCTATCTCAACGACCAATTTAGAGCCGAACTCAACACCCATTTTGCCAAAAAAATAAACCAAAACTGGTCGCAAATAACGCTCCTGCACGCCGAAAATATGCTTAGAGAACTAGACCAAAACGCCGATGGTTTTATGGACAACGCCATGATGAAGCAAATACACGCCTTCAACCGTTGGAAATATGACAACCCAAAGACCAACCTCAAAATACAATTTGGAACCCGAATGCTCGCCGAAAACAGGCGTGGCGGGCAAATGGGTTTTCACAACGCACAACACCAACCCAATAGTTTTGGAATCGATATTGCCTCCAAACGCTTGGAAAGCTTTGCCAAAATAGGTCAAGTTTTTCCCAACAACCCATTTAGAAGTTGGGGCTTGATGCTCTCGCAAACGCATCAAAATTTGGGGGCAATGGTTGGCAAAAAAAACTATCAGGGCAAGCAAAATACTGCCTATGCCAATTTTATTTTTCAAGACATCATCAACAACACCAACCACAAATACAAACTTGGTCTTTCGGCTACATACGACCGCTACGACGAACAGTTTGTGGACAATCTCAGACCGATGCCATCGGAGATAAATTTGAAAAGAACGGAAAAAATCGTGGGTGCCTTTGGGGAATATATTTTTAGGATGCCCGAAAAATTGACGCTCGTGGCGGGTTTCAGAATGGATTATCACAACGTTTTTGGTGTGATTTATACGCCTCGATTGAATGCAAAATTTGACCTTGACCCAAGCACTGCTTTGAGGCTATCGGGCGGAAAAGGGTTTAGGGTTGCCAATATTTTTGCCGATAACTTGGGATTATTGGCGAGCTCGAGGGTTGTAGTGATAGAAAAAGACTTAAACACGGAAAAAAGTTGGAACATGGGGATTAATTTAACCAAAAACATGGAGATAAAAGGCAAAAAAACCAATGTTTCGGTCGATTATTACTATACATCGTTTCAAAACCAGCTCGTTGTAGATATGGAAAACCCTCAACTGCTCCAATTTTATGGACTTGATGGCAAATCGTTTGCCAAAAGTTTTCAGATAGAAAGCAATGTCGAACTTTCGGAGGGTTTGGACGTGCGTTTGGCTTATAAGTTTGACGACGTAAAAACAACGTATAAAAATGATATTGGCTTACAAACGAAACCCTTTGTGGCTCGTCAAAAAATATTGTTTAACCTGAGTTATGCGACCAAATATGAGAAATGGAAAACAAATTTTACGACCCAATGGCGAGACATCAAACGCTTGCCATCGACGGTTCAAAACCCCGAAAAGTTTCGGATTGATGGATTTTCTGAGCCTTATTTTATTATAAATGCTCAAATCACACGCAAGTTTAGGCAGATAGATGTGTATTTGGGTGGCGAAAACCTGCTCGATTTTATTCAACCCAACCAAATTATTGATGCTCAAAATCCTTTTGACACCCATTTTGATGCAACGCTTATTTGGGGCAATGTGTTGGGCAGACGCTTGTATGCTGGGCTTCGGTGGAGCATAAAATATTAGACAAAAAAAAGAAACAGGCGTGTTGTGCCTGTTTCTTTTGCTCTATGCTCCCTGAGCTGGACTCGAACCAGCGACCCTCTGATTAACAGTCAGATGCTCTAACCGACTGAGCTATCAAGGATTGTTTTTGCTTTGAGAGTGCAAAGATAGGATATTTTTTTATTTGTACAAATTTTTTTAATATTTATTCAAAAATAAAGTTTTAGAACATTCGACTTTTAGCAAAAAACTTGATAAAAATTTACTTGCAAGTTTGTAACTTTGTGCAAACATTACAAATGAACGAATGATGGTGGATTATCTGTATTTCGAGGGCGGTTTTGGTTTGGCATTGCTTGGTTATTTTGCGGCGTTGGCACTGGCTTTGGCGGCGAATGCTCACGAGCGACCCAAACTAGCGTTAATTTTTTTGATGCTGGCGGCTTGTTTTATTTTTGGTTTTGCCATTGCCCTCGACCCCTTCATCAATGTTTGGGACGAACGTTTTCATGCTTTGGTGGCTAAAAATATGCTCAAAAACCCCTTTGAGCCGATGCTTTTTGCGGCGCTTCCGCTCTCGGATATAGACCACAGCAACTGGACGAATGCCCACATTTGGCTGCACAAACAACCTTTTTTCTTGTGGCAGATGGCTTTGAGTATGCAGGTTTTTGGTGTCTCGGAGTGGGCATTGCGGCTGCCGAGTGCTGCGATGTGTGTCTTGATGGTTGGCATCGTTTACCGTTTGGGTGTGCTGCTTTTCGATGCCAAAACGGGCATCTATGCGGGTGTTTTGCTGACGAGCTGCTATTTTATCATCAATTTGGTGTCGGGTTCGCAAG
>JAYWHZ010000138.1:0-3697 GCA_043777395.1 Bacteroidota bacterium | reverse complement strand
GTCCGAAAAAATGGTTGCCTACAATAGCAGTAACATCCTGATTAGCAGTATTATGGCTGGCTGGCTTATGGGTACACTTTCGTGGCTACTGAGTTCGTCACAAGATACTTTGAGCCAGCCAGCCATAATGCTGCTAATCAAGATATTACCGCTCTTGTAGGCCACCATTTTTTCTGACACGAAATAAAAAAAATCAAGAGATATAAGGTGCATATTTACATTGAACTGTAAAACGATTATACCAAAAATATAGCCCCCAATTAAATTACCGAAGTAAATGAGCAACCAAAGATTCATCAAACTCTTTAAGGATGCTTCCCCATTTAGAACGGGTATTGTGGCTAAGGTGGTATGCTCTGTAAATAGTTCAGACCTGCCAATTATCACAAAAATATAACCAATAGGATACACCAAAGCCATCATTAAATACAACTTACTTGTGCTTACTTCGGCTTTAAAAAGCGTGTAAATAATTCCAATCATAAGTACACTAAAACCCACCTCCAAACCTGCGGAGAGTGAAGATAGAAACAGGCCAACATTGGAGCGACGATGCTCTTTCAGACCTGCTTCTATCTGCTCTTTCATTATTTCATAAGCTTCTTTTGGTTTTTCTATGGTATGCGGTGTTTGCTTAGATTCTTCGTCTTTTTCTGTTTTTTGCATGGCTTGATGTGTGTTTGGCGGTGAGAATTTACATTACGACAGGCTCAAATTTTTCATCACTTTGGCGGCTTTTCTTTGTGCTGCTCGTTCTTTTATTGGAAGCCATTTGCTGCCCAAAATCTTACCCATGAGTTTATCAAAGGGCATTCGCAGTGCGATGTTCATCAAGCCTTGCACTTTTGTTTGGGCGGTTGGGGCAAGTTTTCGGTAGCTTATCGAAAAACTTTTTTCCAGATAGGTCATATAGTGCCAATAGCCGCTTGGCATAAAGATAGAATCGCCATGTTCAAGCACACATTCGTAGCCTTTGACATGAGCCAATGCGGGATATTTTTTGTGGTCTATCTCGTCCAAATTTACCAAAGAATAGGTGTTGTATGGCAAGCAATAGAGCAAATCGGTGTATTGGGGTGCAATCAAAACGACCTTTTTTTTGCCACCAAAGTGGGTCAGAAGAACGTTGGACATGTCGATGTCGAAATGAATTCTGACGGTGGTGTCTTTGCCTCCAAAAAACATATAACCCACGTGGTCTAGCACGCCTTTGAATATCGCTGGGCATGGAAATTCGGTTCTCAGGGCAGGGTTAATCTTAAAGAAGTTGAAGAGAAATATCCTTAAATTTGTTTTTTCGTTTTTGTCAATGATAGACAGATAGTCGCCAAACTTCATGGTCAGGTCGGGCGTAGTAAAAGCAGATGCTGCACTTTTTTTGTTCGCATTGTCGTAGACACCAACGTCCAAATTGCCCATCGTCTGCTTAAAATAATCGATTGTCCAGCGTTTTCCTGCAATTTGGTCTTCGGCAAGTCCTTTGATGACGACGGGTATTTGTGGCTTGAAATAATTTTTGTCAAAATCACTCAGGTGTGCATAATCCAACGTGTCTATTTTTTGTTTTAAGTCCATGGCTTGGTTTGTTGTGTTTTTAAAAAGATAAATGCTATTATTGAGGCTGTTTAAACTTTTATTTGCAAAGGATAAAATTGGCTAATTTTTGAGATTGTGCATCAAGTGCGAAATAACTTTGTGCGTCATTGTGGGCTTGACCCGCAATCTCTAACCCGTAAAATGATATTTATCCAAATTTATTAGCCAAAATTAAAAAGGTTAAACAAGTTCATTAGCAATGCGATTGAGGCAAAATCTGTTGTATGGCTTCCATCAAACAAAAGTATGTTTTTTTAAAATACTGGCTGTTATACAATTATCAAAAAAAGTTATATCATTCTCACATTGCTTTGGAACTTTGCTTATTGGTTTCAACTTTTCTCCTCGATTGTGTTGCCCAAACAACATACTTAGTCTATATTAACGCCAAATATATAGCCCACCAAAGCAGTTAATCCCATGGCTATCGTTCCCCAAAACGTAACCCTGACAACGGCTTTTTTTATGCTCGAACCGCCAGTTTTTGCCGCCACCGCACCCAATATTGTCAAAAACAAAAGTGCAAAACCATAAAGACAATACACCATACTGCCCAAAGGCAAAAATAAAGCCACCAAAAGTGGTAATATTCCTCCAACAGTAAAAGCTGTGCCAGAGGCAAATGCGGCTTGTATTGGTTTGGCTTGGCTCATTTCGTTTATCCCCAATTCGTCTCTAATATGCGCTCCCAACACATCGTGTTTTGAGAGTTCTTTGGCTACTATCAGGGCAGTGGATTTTTGCAACCCTCTTTTTTCATAAATCTCTGCCAGCCGTTGCAATTCAATCTCAGGCATGTCCTCCAACTCTTGCTTCTCACGTTCTATGTCTGCATGTTCTACGTCCGTTTGGGAACTCACAGAAACATACTCTCCGGCTGCCATAGACAAAGCACCCGCCACAAGTCCAGCTACCGTTGCCAATATCACAGGCTCTCTGCTGCTACTTGCCGCCGCAACGCCTATGGCAAGACTTGCCGTCGATAAAATACCGTCGTTGGCACCAAGCACCGCCGCCCTAAGCCAGTTGCTTCGGTGTATATAATGGTTTGCCAAATAACTATCCAATAAATCACTTGTTTCGTTCATATTAAAAGGTTGATTTATGTAACATGAAAATATTTATTTTTTACCTTTTTTCAATTCCGCTGCTTCGCTCAACGCAATGGCAATGGCTTGTTTGGGATTGGTTACGATGGTATCGGTTTTGCCCGAATGCAACTCGCCTTCTTTAAATTCGTGCATCACTTGGGCTATCTTTTTTTGCGATTCGGTTGTTTTTTTCTTTTTCATGGTGTGTTTTTTTAAATAAAAAAAATGCCAATAATATTCTGAAAAATCCAGATATACCTTGGCATTTCTTTGTTGTTAGACGGTTTTATGCCTTACATTTTGGGTATAATCACTTTGTCTATCACGTGTACCACACCGTTTGATGCCGCAACGTCTGCCTTAATCACATTGGCACCGTTTACCATCACTTTGCCGTCTTTGATAGACACTTTGAGCTTGCCACCTTCTACGGTCGTGAGCTCTTGTCCGTCTTTGAGGTCGGCTGCCATGGTTTTTCCACTCACCACGTGGTAAGTCAAAATTGACGTGAGTTTGGCTTTGTTTTCGGGTTTCAATAGGCTATCTACGTCCTTTTGAATGGCTGCAAAAGCAGCGTCGTTGGGTGCAAACACGGTAAACGGCCCGCTGCCTTGTAGCGTTCCTACGAGACCTGCGGCGGTTACGGCGGCGGCAAGCGTTTTGGCACTCTCGGAGGCAATGCCTACAATGTCTTTTTTGGTTTGGTTGGTTGTTGTTGAGTCGGTCATAACAATTAAATTTTGGTAATTTTTTACCTACAACTGGCAGGGCAGCGGCGAACTAATTTTCACAATGCAAAGGTACTTTGGTTGTTAAAATGGGCTGTTATACAATTATTAAAAAAAGTTATATCATTTACCAATTTTATAAATATTTGAGAAATCATTGGCTCGATGCGGTTGGTTTAGAGTTTTTTAAGACACAATTTGAATAAAATTGATGTGGATATGTCATTACCTAAAAATATGTTTTAATGTTGAACGGGCAATTTATTTTTAAACAAATTTACT
>JAYWHZ010000137.1:0-3718 GCA_043777395.1 Bacteroidota bacterium | reverse complement strand
CCGTTGCCATCCATGATGATGGCAATATGCTGGGGTACTTTATCGGGATTAATCTGCGAAATAAGGCTCATCTTTTGAATTGTATGGAATATAAAACGGGTTCGTTTGTGGGTGATTTTTTAGACGGTTCTTTAAAATCCGATAAACGCTTTGTTTGTCTTGCAAAATTACTAAATTTTATGCGTACAATGGGTATATTTTTTTGTGGTACAAATTTTTGATAACATTCTAACGTTTTTCAATCGCTTTGGCTACTTCGCTCGCTACAACCTCGTAGCCTTTGGCATTGAAATGAGTATCAAATGGCGGGTTAATTGGTTCATCGGTCTGCTCTATTTTTTGCCTTAAAGCAAGGTCTATTTCAAGATAATGAATGTTTTTTTGCTTAAAATAGGCTCGATAGTCGCTTTGCATTTGGGAATAGTAAGCCACAATTTTTCTAAAAATAATTTTTTCGCCCTCTTGACCAAATTTTTCAACTCTCGGGGCATAAATCCATTCTTTGGTCGGAATACACACCACCAAAAGTTCTATTTTGTGCCTCGTACACACTTGCCTAATGCTGTCGATGGCTGCAAAAGTGAGCCGCTTGCCTTCTATATACATCGGGTCGGTGAGCAAATTGGTGGCGTGGTCTTTGGCTCTCTGAAATATCAATTCTTCTACCTTGCCTATCGAGTCATTTTGGAGCGTTAGCCATTTTTTTTGATTGGACAAAGTACCCTTAGAATACCGATAATTGTTTACAAAACCACCCACTACGCCATCACCCAGCCAGCGGTATAAAACGCTGTTTTGAGCCAACCAAACCCGTTGCTGATAGAACAGATAGTGGTCGGCTTGGCTCGGAAAATTTATTTTATCCACTTTTTCAAGCGTGATGTTGGGCTGGTGCAGGCTATCGGGCAGCTGCCAATGGGCATAATTCGGATTGCTGTATGCCCTTGTGTAGGCATCGTAAAAATCATTGCCCAAATAAAAACCCAAAACGATGGTCTTGGGTTTGAGCAAAAGGGCTTTTTGATTTAGGAGATACAAGTAATCTAACGGTCCATAGCCCGAAATGCCCATGTTGTAAACGTTTTTTTGGGTTATGTTTGCCATCTGCACGGGATAGCTGCCCAGCCAACTGGTGCCAACGCCGTAGGTAAACGAATCGCCGATGCAGACAATATCTGCTTGTTTGGGAACGTTTTGGTTTCTAAAACCCCAAGCGTCGTGTCCACCCGTGTGGGCAACAATTATTTTGGGCAAATGGGTGTGTCGGGCAGTGGTAGGCTCCAAAAAATCGATGGGGTTGTAGATGATGCGAAGCAAACACTCGCTCAAAACCAACGCCACGGCAGTTGAAACAAGTCCTAAAAAAATGTTGCCAAAAAACTTCATTTTGAATTGTAGTGATTAAAGATTGTGATATTGATTGAGATGATAAAGGGTTGAACTATTTTTGACATCAATAAGATTTTTTGTACCTTTGCTTTTCTATTCGGTAGTTTACTTGCGGTTCAATATTTTAATACACTTTGAAACGCCAAGCAAGGTAAGTACTTTTTGGTGTTTGTAGATTAAAAAAGGCAAAAGCAACAGATGCAATGCAACCCCAAACCCAAAAAAATCGATTTATTAAAGTAGATTAGCGACCATTTCAATCCAAAATATAAAAAAAATTAAATGAAAAAATTAATTCTTCTGCCCTGCTTTTTCCTAATATGTCTGGCATCATCGTTTGCCGAAACCCCCGACGAAGGCATGTGGCTGCCGATGTATCTCAAAAAAATGAACGAGAAATCGATGCAAAAACTCGGTCTCAAACTCACCGCCGACGACATCTACAACGTCAATAACGCCTCTTTGAAAGACGCAGTCGTGTCGTTTGGTGGCTTTTGCACGGGCGAAATCGTTTCAAGTCAAGGCTTGGTTTTGACCAATCACCACTGCGGCTACGATGCCATTCAGAAAGCCTCAACGACCGAAAAAAATTATTTGGCAAACGGTTTTTGGGCTTATGCCAAAGACCAAGAAATACCCGCCGAAGGACTTTTTGTGCGTATCTTGGTGCGTATGGAAGACGTTACGGAGCAAGTAAAAACCCAACTCAAAGCCGATAAATCGAACCTCAGACAGATATTTACGGATATTCAAAAAAAAGCCGTCGAAGGCACCGTTTATGATGCCCGTGTAGCACCAATTTTTAATAGCAATCAATACATTCTTAATGTTTATGAAACATTTAAAGACATCAGGCTCGTTGGGACGGCACCCGAAGCCATCGGTAAGTTTGGTGGCGACACCGACAACTGGATGTGGCCCCGACACACAGGCGACTTTTCCGTCTTTCGCATCTATGCCAACAAAGACAACAAACCCGCCGAATACTCAAAAGAAAATATACCCTACACACCAAAAAAACATCTGGCTATCTCGCTCAAAGGCTTAAAAGAAAACGACTACGTGATGATTATCGGCTATCCGGGACGCACCAACCGATACCTCACCGGTGCATCGATACAAGCGGCAACAGACTACACCAACCAAGCCATTATCAATACATTAGAAACGCAAACCACCACCATGAAAGAAGCGATGGATGCCGACCCCAAAGTACGCCTGACACTCGCCTCAGACTATGCAAGCCTGATGAACACCTACAAATACTACATCGGGCAAACATTGGGCTTAAAGAAAAATGACCTCGTAGGCAAAAAAACAGGGCAAGAAGCCGAATTTATGAATTGGCTCACACAAGATGCTTCACGAAAAGACAAATACGGCGCCGCTTTGGCTAATATAGATGCCATCGTCAAAGAAGTGGCTCCGCTCAACAAACAAAACATCTACCTGACCAGAACGCTACTATCCAATGCCTTGATTGGCAATGGAGCTGGACTTGACGAACTCGAAAAACTCTTGAACGACAAAAACGCCGACAAAACCAAAATAGACGAAGCCGCAAAAACCATCAAAGGTGGACTCGAAAGTGCCTACAAAGACTACGACCAAAACACCGACGAAAAAATATTTGCCGCTTTGCTCAACCGTTTCTACACCGACATAGAAAAAGACAAACACCCTATCTTTCTGGCAACTATCTTGGCTAAATACCCAAAACTAACACCCAAAGACGCATTCAGCCAGTATGCCAAAGACGTTTACGCCCAGTCGATGCTTGTCAATAAAGACCGTTTTACGGCATTTCTTAACAACCCGACAGCCAAACTATTGAAAAAAGATTTGGGCTACGAATACGTCAAAAATATTTATCCCGAAGTGTTGGCTTTCTCCCAAAAAATAGCCTCCAAGCAAGGACAACTCGACGTAAACCGACAACTTTTTGTAGAAGGCATGATGGAAATGAACCCAAACACCAACTTCTATCCCGATGCAAACTCGACTTGCCGTGTAACCTATGGCTCGGTAAATGGCTATTTGCCCGCCGATGCTGTTACCTATAACTACCAAACGACACTCGAAGGCATTATCCAAAAAGAAGACCCAAAAAATGAGGAGTTTATCGTTCCCGCTGGGCTAAAACAAATTTGGAAAGACAAAAACTTTGGCGACTATGCCCAAAACGGAACCGTGCCAGTGGCTTTCCTATCCAACAACGACATCACGGGCGGAAACTCCGGAAGCCCCGTGATGAACGCCAACGGCGAACTGGTAGGCATCGCTTTCGATGGCAACTGGGAAGCCATGACCGGCGACCTGATGTTTAACA